>DAOVTM010000292.1 GCA_030633145.1 Desulfobulbaceae bacterium | reverse complement strand
TCTGGGCAGTGGGAACCACCTCTGTGCGAACCTTGGAGTTTGCCGCAGATGAGGACGGTATAGTCCACCCGTATAAGGGGTTGTGCGGTTTTTACATCTATCCCGGCTACCGTTTCAAAGTAGTGGACAACCTGATCACCAACTTTCACCTGCCTCAATCCTCTCTCCTATTTCTTGTATCTGCCCTGGCCGGACGAAAACGAATCCTCTCTGCCTATGACCATGCTGTACAGCAAGGCTACCGATTCTTCAGCTATGGTGATGCCATGGCCATCATCTGCAAGGAGTGGGAAAGTGAGTAAATAATAAAAACTGTTGTAAACAAAGAGATAACATGTAATAATTTAGCCTGTTTTACCTTGTCGCTTGTATCGCAAAAGAGAGTACGACATACCATGAACATGGAGTGAGAGAATGGAAAAAGAGCGCAGACAGTTTGACAGACCGGAATCATTAAACCTTCTGGACTATATTGTTGTGGACGACCAGGGCAGGCAGGGGGAGTACTCCATGGGACGCACCCTCAATGTCAGCGAAGGCGGTATTCTGCTCGAAACCCGCTCTGAACTCCCTGTCGGTTCCCAGATAATGCTTACCCTGGGTCTGAATGATACCCTGATAGAGGTGATGGGGAAAATTGTCCGCACCAGTCCTGAAGAAAACCTTTATAAAACTGGGATTGAATTTACCAATCTCTCAGAGGGACACCGGGAAATTCTCCAACAGTATATTGTAGCCTTCAACGCTCATTTCAATGCTCACGACAACCCGGAAAAAATCCACGATGCCTATAAAGATGTTCTTGTGAAGACCATAAAACTGCATGGTTTTTAAAGCCTCTACAGTGCTTCAGGGTAATACCTGTTCAAATCAAAACGTCCCGCCTGCACCGGCTGATCCCTGTCAAAGCGTGCCTGGAACCAGTCATACTCTTCCCAGAAGCGAGGGTTGGATCGGTTGACCCCATAGCCGATAAAATGTTCAAGATCCGCCTCTGCTATCTTCTTACTGGAGAGGAGATGGCTAAAATCAGCCAGATCATCCTGATGGACATCAAAAAAATAGTTGGGATAGGAGCCGATAAATCCGGCCAGGATATCTGCCCGGTCTTTGCTTGAATCCAGAGCCTTCTGTTCATCAAACATATAAACCACGTTGTCATGCCAGCGATTGCCCGGAATCCCTGCAGGACATCTTCTTCAGTCTTGTACTCTGCCGGGACATTGGGATACTCTTCACCGGCTGCTGCCGGTATCTCGCTCTGGACAAAATGTTCAATGAACTCACGTTTTGGTTCCTCTGTGCTGAACGCCACCGCAGTGGGCATCCGGCTGGGGATATAGCGCAATTTCTCCGGCTTTACCCCCTTATACCAGGACTCCATCATTTCCTGCCGATCCTCTGCGGGCATGAAGTCAAGAAAATAACTCTCCCCTTCCATACGCAGGAAGCCGGGATGTTGGACACTTAGATCCGCTTCCGGGTCAAGAAACATAATCCAGAAATGGTCATGAATAACATTGAGTGCCACCTGCCCCCGGCAGACCGAACCCCGGATAAAGGTCATGATGATATACTGGGAGTTATCAAGGAGAAACTGATAACGGGATTTTACGAAAACGATAATAAAAGGCTACATTTTTCGGGTCATCATAGGGACGAAACTATAGTGGTGAGACGGGTGGAGTTATAGACAGCATTTTTTGTCCCACCTCGATCAAGCCCCTCATAGGCACTGAGCTTGAGCTGGCAGGGTGCGTTATAACAGGAGTGGCAGATCACGCACCGCTTTATCCAGGAGCGGTTTAATCTCTGCGACCTGGTCAATCCGTCGATCCGGCATCTTCACCTCGACCGGAGGTGCGGGTGGGGCTGCGCAGCCAGCCAGTAGAGATACCATAACGAGGGAGAGAAAAACTGCTTGTTTACAGGGCATGGAAAATCCTATTATTAAGGAAAGAGTTGACAAATTTTTTCCTTACAATATACTTTCAAGAGATAAACTTTTACATTCGTTCAAGATGTACCATAAATGCTCCTGCCAGTCACTGTTTTTTCCGCACGGTCAATGTAACATTATAATATTACATATTTAAATGTCAAACAGATTTACTATAAGTCTAACAGAGTTTCAACTCCTCCGGGATTACATCGAGCAACACTCGGGTATCTCCTTATCCGATGACAAGATGTATTTAATTGAGACCAGACTCTCGCCCCTGATGGTGGAATCCGGTTTTCAGAGCTACCGGGATTTTTATCATTTTGCCATCCAGGACAGCAGCAACCGTATCCGTCATAAAATTATCGAGGCCATATCCACCAACGAGACCTTCTGGTTTCGTGATACCTATCCCTTTGCGATCCTTAACGAAGTCCTGTTGCGTCAATATGCGGACGATATTAAAAACAGGCAGCGCAAACGGATAAAAATCTGGTCGGCAGCCTGTTCCACCGGTCAGGAACCCGGCTCCATCGCAATGACTATTCTGGAATTCGCCCGCCGTAATCCATGGTTTGACCCCTCGCTTGTGGAGATTATTGCCACTGATATATCAAAAATAATGCTTTTTCTTGCCACAGCAGGCAGGTATGACAGCCTGTCCATGTCACGCGGTCTTCCCCTGGAGATGAAAGAACGCTATTTTACAAAATCTGGGTCTGTATGGGTCATCAATGATGATGTCAAAAAATTGATCACCTATAAACAGATTAATTTGATAGAATCCTTTCATCATTACGGCAGGCATGATATTATTTTTTGCCGGAATGTACTCATCTATTTTGCCAAAGAACAGAAGCAGATGATTATTAAACAGATCGCTGAACTGTTGCGTCCTGGCGGGTACCTCTTCCTGGGAGCCTCTGAGCCGATCATCTATTATTCTCAGGAGTACGAAATGATGCGTCACGCATTGGGTCTGTACTACCAGGTCAAAGGATAAGGAGTAACAAATACAATGAAAATACTGTCTGTGGATGACTCTGCCGCTACCAGGTTATTTATTAAACAGGCTGTTCTTGTCCTGGGTTGCACCTTTAATGAGGCTGAAAATGGCAGGGCTGCCTTTGAACTGCTGGAAACCCAGGCACAGAACAACGAGCTTCCCGACCTGATCCTCCTTGATCTGCACATGCCGGTCATGGGCGGCATGGAGTTGTTGTCCCGGTTAAAAGAGGATGATCGTTTCAAACACATCTCCATCACCATGGTTACAACCGAACTGGAGCGAGAAAGTATTGTATCTGCCATTGACCTGGGTGCTGTCAATTATCTTGTCAAACCCTTTGCTCAGGAAGAGTTGATCGCTAAAATAATGGAAAGTCTGGGTATGGGCTTATAGGAGAATTAAATGCTTTTACAAAATATCAACATCGGCACACGCCTGACCCTGGGATTCGGCACTGTTATTATCATTCTTGTTCTGCTGGCCTTTTTTGGCAGAAACATGCTTCAGGAAAAACATGTACAGGTACTCCTGGTTGAACATCAGTTTCAACAGGCTGAACATGTTGACAACATGTCGCGGCAAACTATCCTAGTGATGAACTATCTGCTCTACAGTGCCACAACCCGCAAGCAAAATGGATTTCAACTTGCCGAGGATACGGCAGCGGATTTCCATGAAGACATCCGTGTGCTGCTGGAATCAGTCTATTTTAACCAGAATGAGGTGTTGACCTCCCTTGCCAATGCCTTTGATGAGTACTATGAACAGGGCAAAGAGATGGCCTTTGTTTTTCTCACAGAAGGTTCGGAGGAGGGAGCCTTACTGGTGCCAAACTTTGAGAAATCCGCCGCCACTCTGACCGGGAAAATGAAAACCCTTCGCAACGCAGAAGCGAAAAAAGCCATGGAGGGCATCCATAACATAGCCCTTGCCAATGAACAACTCCAACAGATAATTCTCGTTGCCTTTGGCTCTATTGTTGCCCTTTGCCTCATCCTTGCTACTCTTGCCACCCGCTCCATTACCCGCCCTCTTGGCAAGGTTGTAGAGGGGCTTTCTGAGATTGCTGCCGGGGGAGCGGATCTCAGCCAGCGCCTGCAGGTCAGCGGCAGTGACGAGGTCAGTATGCTGGCAACTCAGTTTAATCTTTTTACCGCTACACTGGAAGGGATTATCAGGGAATTTAAAGAAAATGCCATTCTCTTGCAGAGTACATCCCAGAATCTTGCCGGACTTTCCGAGGATATGGCCTCCGGTTCGGGTACGATGGCGGAAAAGGCAAACCAGGCAGCAGCAGCCACCGAAGAGATGACCATGAATATCAGGACGCTGGCAGACTCCGCTGATAACATGAATACAGATGCCGGTACTGTTTCCTCTACGGCTGAGGAGATCTCCCAGAATATGCAGACCGTAGCTGCGGCAATGGAAGAAATGGATGCCGGTATGAACAGTATTGCGGAAAATGCCCGCACCGGCGCAACCATTGCCGGTGAGGCCAGGGAGAAAACAGAGGCAGTGACCGAGGCCATGTCACTCATGGATGAGGCATCCCTGGAAATTGGTGATGTGAGTGCAGTAATCAAACAGATTGCTGACAAGACACATCTTCTTGCCCTGAACGCCACTATTGAGGCGGCATCAGCAGGTGATGCCGGGTTGGGATTCGCGGTCATTGCAGGTGAGATCAAGGAACTTGCAAGACAGAGTGCTGAGGCAGCAGAAAATATCGTCAGTCGCATTGAAGGGGTTAAGCAGAGCAATGCCAAGGCCGTGAACGTGGTCAGCGATATTGCTGGCACCACGGAACAGATCATTGAGGCGGTGGAGATTATCGACACCAGTACCGAGCAGCAAACCCTGAGTACCGGAGAGATTGCAGTCTCAGTGCATCAGGTCAGCACCGGCATTGAAAACATTGCCGCTTCCATTGCCAATGTATCAACCGGTACTGCTGAGACCAGCCGGGTACTGGCTGAAACTTCGGTCTCGGTACAGGATCTGGCCGGGGATATTGCCGGAGTCAACAGTTCCGCTGATCAAGCCCGGGATGACGCAGATACTGTAAAAATAACCGCCCGTGAGTTGGCCGATATTTCAGAGAAAATTGATGAAATAGTGGCTAAATTTATGGTCACGGATCAGAATACATATATTTAACAGAGGAGATTCAACATGCTGGATCAAGTACAGAGAATGATTCCGCAGGCAGTCATGCCTTTTGGAATTCTGTTTTTCGCTATTAACCCGGCGCACGCTTATGATTTAGGGCCGGTGGAATTGCATGGCTTTGCCAGTGTCGGCTATATTCTCAGGTTTTCGAAAAATAGTTCTTGACAGAATTTACGTATTATCTCACAAAATGAAAAACAATCATTTCTCAACATGGACTGAGACAATTCACTGTTAATTCAGCAAGATAGATTGATATTTTTGTTTTTTACTATTTAG
>DAOVTM010000012.1 GCA_030633145.1 Desulfobulbaceae bacterium | reverse complement strand
TCCGACCAGGCCGAGGAGACAAGTCTGATTTTTCCCTGGCCAGTAACAGGTTTTTTATTGTCCCGGTTGAAAATTGTACTGTTCACACTGTTGTGGATGATCACCGGGGAAACGGCTCGGAACCCGAGTTCGTAACTCTCTCTGAAACAAAAGGCAGACTGAAAGACCGTGGCCGAGGCAAGCTGCTTATTCAGAGCAAAGATTTTTTCATCCTCTTCCCTGCCCTCGCCTCGGTAGAGGGTGGTCGGGCCGTCAATACGATGGATCATCCGCAAAGATCCAGCCTTTTTTTGAAACTTCCTGTAATCAAACCAGCAGGAGTTGCAGATATGGACATCCACACCACTGGACAATTTATTAGTCACCGTACGAACCCCCAGCCCCTCCATGGCGGTCTGTAATGCCATCATGAACTGGTTACCACCGCCATAGGGAGGCTTATGGAATTCGTGCCAGAGAGAGACGCATAAGGGACGCTGCGGCGCAGGGCGACCCAGGATTGCACGCACACCTGACACGACTCGTTCCCCAAAGGATTGTTGTACTGTCGGCATCCACCTGGTAGTAACGGTATATGGCTCTACCTGATCAATCTCCCGATACAGCTGCTCAAAAAGCGGGACATTAGACTGGGCAGTATGGGATTCCTGGATTGTCTGAAACTGCTGTTGCACGGCAGGATTCAGCCACTGGGTTGCATACTGTTTTTCCGCCTTGACAACTGCTTCGTCAAGGGAGGTAAACAGGGAATCAGGGGAGAGAATATCAGGGGCGATTCCCACCTGGGTACAGAGAATGGGAGTCTTGCAGGCAGCCGCTTCCAGCACCGAACGGGGGCCTCCTTCCCAGCGGCTTGTCACCAGATGCAGATCCGAGGCGCGATAAAGATCGCTGATCACCTTGGCACTGGTAATATTTTTGTTCAGGTCATCGGATTTTGTTTCCTGACCGATAAAGGTGAATGAGATGGATTGTTCCCGGAGCCGTTCACGAATCCAATGACGGCGCGGGCCGGCAAGGAGAAAATGAACCGGCACCTTCTTTTTCCATAGACAGATACCGATTTCAAGGAATAGTTCCACTCCCTTCTGGTCTTTAGGGGTGGTCAGGTCATGCCCAAACGAATCCCGCATAAAGTTACTGATCACGAAATCCGTGTCCGGTATAGCATATTGGGTACGGATATCCTGTTTGGATACCCCCTCAGGATTGGCAGGGCAGAATACTCCCGTATCAACCGAATAGGGGATAAAGCGATGCGGATAATGAAGAGCCTGTAGATCCCGCACAGCTTCCCGGGCCATGCCAATCCACAGCCCCACCGTATCCCCGGCCTTGATCATGCAGGGATTCTCGTGCAGTCGCATCAGGTCATTGCAGACATGGCAGACAACCCGCTTACCAGCCAGCAAATGCTCATCCAGAGCAAAGAGCGGTTCTTCCCACACCGAATGGATGACCTCGGCCTGGTCAAGGGGAACCAGCTCGACAAGATCATCCAGTTGCAGGAGGGATTCCCTGGTCAGGGCAAGATCAGTATCCAGAGCCCAGCCGTTGTCTTCGCTGCCGTATAAATGTACCTTTACGGGATGATTCATTATTATTTAGTTTAAGAGTATATTACGTTTAAGAGATAAAGGGTTGCAGGGATTTTTTCACCAGAGTGCCACGCATATACTTTTCCCGTTTCCAGGGTGATTTCTCTTCCACGCCCAGAAGGCGCAGACAACGGGATTTGAGCCTGCTATATATTCTTTCTGAATTCATGTCGGAGATATTCTTTCTAACAACCTCCTGGCCGTTCTGCTCTTTTTCCCGGCTGCTTCTTCGTATAAAACAGAGATGGCAGCAGCGGAATGGGGTATCCTCCCATGCAATGTCTTTGTACAATTCCAGACGCTGAGACGGGGCATACCCCTGCTGGAACCTTATTTTTCCACCATGAAGACGCTCCGGGCAGGGTCCGTTCCACGCCTCAATGGCAGCGAAATTATAAAGCTTGGTCATGCTGCGGCAGGGCGGGGCAAGGTAGCCGCGAGCGTACCCCTTTTCCAGGTTCAAGTCAACACAGTTAAGGACATTACCGAGGATCATCCAATGGCTCTGGTATTCTCCGGCCATGATTCCGGCACGCAATTTTTTCAGACCCTCTGGATCATACCACTCATCGCCGTCAACACCGAATATCCAGGTATCGGTACCCGCATATCCGCTGATCAAGTCGTGGGACAGCGCAGGTTTTGCAATGGACCGATACTTTATCCATGGATATTGCTGCCGAAGTATTCGCACCTTTTCGGCGGTCTGATCGGTTGAGCGGTTGTCTGCCACAATGATTTCATCGCAAAAGTCAACGATATTGCTCAATACCCGGTCAATAAAGAGATCTTCATTTTGTATCAGGACGATACCGATAATTTGCAGTCTATTCACCTTTGCTTTGCAAACAACTTACTTTTTGCCTGGGCTATTTTTCTGGCAGCAACACCGGAACCGGAGGTGATTCCGTCCAGCCGTTTGTTGGCATTGCGAAAGGGCTGATCCGGAATGGGCAGGTCGAGGAAAGGACAAAGTTTTTCCCATCCCTCACCCGCAGTGATGTCCATCTCCAACAGGTCGTGCGGCCGATCCTTAAAATAATTTCGCACCTCTTCATGGTGACGATGCCAAGTCTCAATGAATTTATCCCGCTCAAAGACAACAGTGCCATAGAGGAGCATCCGCCGCATGATCACCAGGTCTTCGCAACGATCCACCGGCTGATGACCATGGATATATTCAGCAGAGTCGAGCCACGGTTTCAGTGATCGGGTCAAGAGGATAAATTTAGAACCGGGAAACTTATAATCAAGGTATTTATAAAAAATCGTACAACCGTTATCTGCGGCTCCGTCGAGCTGGGCCAACTGCTCAAAAACGGGATTATGAACCACATGCTCATATCCCAACACCCGCAGGGAATTGCAGAAACTCGTGGTGCCTGTCCGGCCAAGTCCTATGCCCCAGGCTCTGTGTTTTATTTTCGTACCCATTAAATTCTCTGTTCATTTTTCGTATTTCGCTTTTCGCCGAGAGCCGATAACTGATAGCTGATAGCTGTCAGAAATTCTCCGGTTCCCAGACTCCAGGGAGGGAGATTGAGATCTTACAGGCCATCCACAGTCTTTGCCAGGTAGAGGTGTTCATCAAGCCAGCCCTTTTCCCTGGCCTCTCTCAATCTTGCCACAGCGAGCTGCCCCTCTTCAGTTCCCTCGGAGTTTTTCAGAAAACGTTGCACGGTATTTAATGAAAACCCGATTGCCGGGACAGCATCTTTTACCGCCAGGACAGTGAGTTCATCGCTACAAACCCCCTTAAAAAACGGAATATGCTGTAAAAATCTACAACTATGAAACAGCCAGGCCGCCTTTGCGGCAAGCTGTTTTTTGTTTCTAAAAGCCCGCAGCATGGCATCCTGGGGCAAGGCATAAAACTTTCTTGCGTCTTCTCTTGCTGAAAAACCGTTCAGGAAGAGGTTGGTGCGTAAAAACCGATAATCCCAGAACCGAATATGATGGCCTTCGCCAAAAGGGCGGTTTCCAGAGAACCAGCCATACATCCGGTAGGCGAAAAAACCTATATTGGGGGTATTGACCAGCAGCAATCCACCGGGCTTTAAGACGGTATGGGCGAAACGGAGCAAATTATCAGAGTTAAAGATATGCTCAATGGCAGCAAGGTTCACCACCAGGTCAAAGGTACCGGCATGGGGAGCCGCCGCCGCATCAACCTCCCCGGCAGCAGCGTCAATATCCACGGTGATGGTGGCAAAGCCCTCGCTTTCCACATGTTGGAGGTGAAAGGGGATATAATCGGCACAGGTCACCTCCATGGTATGCCGTTCCTTCAGAATACGGGAAAACTCACCATTGCCGCAGCAAAGATCCAGACATTTTTTTCCCTGCAGTTTATTCCGCTCCAGCAGCTCGGAACAGCTCAGGTACCAGGGCTTGTCAAAGGTGCTGACCTTCACCCGCTGTTCGGCTGCGGCCGCATCATGTTCCAATTTACTCATCTGTTTCGCTCAATGGTCTTTGTATGATTTTTTGCTAATGTCCCATAATTCTCTTCAAAAACAGACTCCTTTTACGCTGAAATGACAACTGTTTTCCGCATGTCAGTAATACACCAATTGATTTCAACAATCCTGATCCAAGAATTTTGTATCTCAGGCTAAAATCAGTATGTATATCGACAAACTCCTGATAAATTTGCTCTACATCATCTCTGTCTTTGAAATATCCCAACGACTTTGCTTTCTCAAAATCCTGAACAAAACTGCCAAACATAGTAATTTTATGCTTCAATTTTTCGTGTATTGTCCTGGCATTTGTCAGGTTCGCTGCATGAATTCGGTACTTGATAACTGGTTTTTCAATATAGCCAATTTCCTGCCCAAGTAATAAACTCCTGAATCCAATTGCCTTGTCTTGTGCTACAACCCCATCCCGCAGTGGACCAAAAACCTCAAACAGCGACCTGTGCCATGCAAGAGACCCTCCATATACCCATTGACTTCCTGTCGATTGCAAAACCTTATCATAGGTCATAGCTTTCACTTTAGGAAGTGATTGACCAGGTTCACCTGCATCATTAATCATTAAACTTTCACCACACAGAACCTGATACTTTTTCTTCGACTCCATCCAGATGTTCACAGTATTTGACACTCGGTCAGGAAAGGAAATATCATCCCCGTCAGACTCGACGATCAGCTCACCTTCGGCGATTTCCATGACCCTGTTTACATTGTTCCCCAACCCTAAATTTTTTTTATTTTGATTAATAATTACCTGATGAGGTCCATCGTATTCTGCAACCAATTTTCTAATTATAGAGAATGATTTATCGTGTGAACAATCATCAGAAATGACAATTTGCAATGGGTGGTAATCTTGTGAAAATACGCTATGTAATGCTTCTGCAATATAGTCTTCATTATTATAGGAAAGCTGAACAATAGTCACTAACGGATTCTTACTCATTGCATGATACCTTAATAGCATCTCCATGATGCTGTAATAAATAACAAATATAGAGCGAATGCGTATATATTCGAGTTGCTGATACTCGTTAAATCAGTACTTTAAGTGTGTCGGGTTAGGGCGTAAGCCCGTAACCCGACATCAAACGGGATTTACCATCGGGTTACGGCCTACAATAACCCTATTTTTACATACAAAAAATGGCATCCTTCATATACCGGTCGGAGTCTGCGCTTACCTGACATTTTTTTGTTAAGCCAAATCCTTTCTGGTGCATAAAATGCACCCTACCTCGTTGAATGCACGGCATTCGGGTAGGGTGCGTTTTACGCACCAGAAAGTGGCAGCAACCTCGAAAGTGTCAACTATTTTTACAAATGTATGAAGGATGCCCAAAAGATAACCGAATATTTACCTATTAATCAAACATTACTTTATAAACCCCTTATGTTATAAGTAGCAGGATAGCATTGTTTCTGCAACAATATATCATTACAGGTTCAAAAAGATTTTTGTAAGGAAAAACCAATGAAACACCACTACCTTGGCATAGACCTTGGAACCTCCAACTCCTCCTGCGCCCTGTTTGACGGCACTGAACTCCAGGTGGTACGTTCGGAACGGGGTTCCAGCCTCATCCCATCTGTTGTCCGTATCAGCCCCAAGGGGCAGATCTTCACCGGCAGCAGGGCGCAACGCTACCTGGAGCGAGATCCAGCCAATACCAGAGCAGAGTTTAAACGGCTCATGGGTACGGAACAGCAGATGCTCTTTCCTGCCTCCGGGCAGAGTAAAACCCCCACCGAGCTGTCTGCGGCAATTATCTCTTCCCTGCTGGACAACGTGGAACAGCAGTTCAATATACGTCCGACCAGAGCCACAGTCACTGTACCAGCCCTGTTTGATCTGCCCCAGAGCAACGCCACTGCCGAGGCCGCAGCAATGGCCGGTCTGGAAAAGATCGAACTGCTGCAAGAGCCGGTGGCCTCAGCCCTGGCCGCAGGCTGGAACGAGGAATCCCTGCAACAGTCCTGGCTGGTTTATGACCTGGGCGGCGGCACCTTTGATGCCTCTCTGCTGGAATTTCAAGACGGGATGCTGCGAGTGGTGGCCCATGACGGGGATAATTTCCTGGGAGGTCGTGATTTTGACAAACTCCTTGCTGACTGGATCATTGCAGCCATTGAACAGGAAGAAAAACAGGAACAAGAACAGGAAGAAGAGCATGGTCAAAAAATCTCCATCCAGCGTGACAGCCCGGATAAGGATCATAAAAAGGCAATACAGCTGATCACCCTGGCCGCAGAGGAAACCAAGATCGACCTCTCCACCCGAGAGGAGAGCGAAATCAGCCTATTCGCAGATGTCGAAATAGATGGACAACCTCTGGATATTGAAATCACCATTGACCGAACCACCTTTGAATCCCTCTGCCAGCCCCTGGTGGATCGAAGCATCGAAATCTGCAACCGACTGCTGCGGGAAAACATGCAGGAGGGCAAACTCGATCAAGTCGTACTGGTGGGTGGTCCCTCCATGATGCCCATTATTCGAGAACAGGTGGCCAGCCGTCTGGCACCCATTGCCTCGGGTTCTCTTGATCCCATGACCCTGGTGGCCCAGGGTGCAGCCCTGCACGGAGCCTCCACCGGTCTGAGTACAGAACACGACATTGAGGAGCGGTCAGAAGAGAACAAGAACAGCAACAAGTTTATCCTTCAGCACCCGACCATGAGTTCTGATCTCCAGCCGGTGGTCATTGGTCGGCTGGTGGAAAAATCAGAGCCGCTGGTTACGGCTGTCCAGCTCATCAACCAGGCCAATCAGTGGTCGTCTGACAGGATTCCCCTGGAGGATGATGTCTTTATGCTGGACGTGCAGTTGCAGGTGAAAACCGGTAATCTTTTTACTCTGAACGGGTTTGATAAAGATGGCAGCCCGGTACCTGTGCGACCGGAAACGCTTTCCATCGTGCATGGAATCTCCATCTCTGATCCGCCCCTGTCCCGTTCCATAGGAGTTGCCCTGAGCAATGGCGGGGTGCGCCGTTTCTTTGACCGGGGTACGCCTCTGCCCATTAAACGCACCTTTACCCATCACTCGGTTGACACGGTGCTGCCGGGAAAAAATGGCGGCGCCATCACCATTCCTGTGGTGCAGGGAGAGTTTAACGAGGCTCGATACTGCCGATCCATTGGCAGCCTGATTATCCGGGGCGATTCCCTGAAAAAAGCACTGCCCACCGGAACCGGAATCGAGATCACCCTGGAGCTTGACCGGGGTGGCAGTCTCAAGGCTCAGGCCCTGGTACCGTCCATCGACAAACTCTTCAACGGTGTCCTGCATCTGATCGTGGCCGGGGCAGACCTGGATACCCTGCGGGCAGAGGCTGGTTCTCTGCGCCAGCGATTGAGCGACCTCCAGAAACAAGCATTTAAGTCCAATAACCGTAAAAAAGTCAGCCGCTATATTGGCTGGCTGAGCGAAATGGAAGAGGCGGAAAGGGATATCGCCAGCCTGCAGGGAGGAGATCAGGATGCGGGTCAGCGTGCCGGATACAGCCTGACCTCTCTGGCCGCAAAGATCGACCAGGAGGAGACTGTACGCCAGCTTGAGCAACGGTGTCAGGAGGATGAGCTGGGGATTCTTTACGACTGCGACTGGATCAGGGATTATGGAACCGAGCGGGAAAAGAGTATGCTGACCAGGGCATTGCAGACCCTGGAGCAGGCTGCAAAAGCAAAAGATCCGGATCAGTACTCCAGACAGCGGGAGGTTATCAGTAAACTGGGTACCACCGCTTATGAACGCAGCCCGGATGGCTGGGCAGGCTATTTCGAGTATGCCGCAGCACGAATTCATGAGGCCGGTAACCTGAAAAAAGGAGAGCGTCTTGTCTGGGACGGGAGAAAGGCCATGGAGAAAAACGATCAGGTACGACTGAAAAAAATCGTCCATCAACTCTGGAACCTGCTGCCTGCGGACGCAAAAACCAGGCAGGAGAGTTTTGACTCAGGAATTCGATGAAGGTTGCTGATCTCTTTCTGCGCAACCCGCTCTACATCCTGGAACTGTCCGCCAATGCCACAGCAAGGGAGATAGAGCGTCAGGCAGGGAAAATACTCGGTATGATGGAACTGGAGGTGCATAACAGCACCCGCTATCCCACTCCCTGGGGCAGCCAGCCAAGGGATGCGGCAGACGTGCGTCTGGCCAGGGCAGAGCTGCGTGACCCGGTTCGTTTTCATTTTCACAGCTTCTGGTTTCTGGAAGCTGAATATCCCCAGGCTCCATCCCGGAACTGATCATCATGGCATCCTCGGTTTTTCTTTTTATTATTGCTATTTATCTGTTGGCCTTGCTGTTAAGAGCGGGCTTCCGGGTTACATCCTGGATAACTGCTCCTCTGTGGCAATGGTTTGATCGGAGGGCCTGTCTTGGTCGATACCCCTACCCTTACCTGCATGGGCCACAGCTTTGGTCTGCAAAAGGTATTTACCTCTGTTTTGCTCTGTATCGTTGGCTTGACCGAAGAGTACGCGATCTATTGGCCCATTATCTGCTGCTCTTTGGATTTTTCTATCTATTGATCTATTTGACCCTTGACTGGCCCACCCTGGGACCCGTCAACCTGGTGATTCTCGCTGTACTGATACCCTGTATCGTCCCCACTTTTTTTCTGGTCTGTATCACTGAGCCGCTGGGCCTGTGCCGAACCTCATATCTGCTTGCCAATTTGGCCCGTTTTACCTATCGCCGCGATCACCACAACGGTCCCCTGTTTTCGGAGATACTCGCCTGGCAGAGGCGGAACCGTGTCGGCAAAAGGGCGGTTCGCAGAAAAAAACTGCTGTGGGAGATACTTGAGAGTCGTGACCAGAGACTTTCCGCCACCATTCTATGCCGGATGTTGCTTGAGGTTGAACCGCTCACCCCGGAACAGCGGATCGGAATGCTTATGGGGTTTTGTTTTGTGGAACCAATGTCCTGCCCGAGACGGGTTCAGGCCAAAGCCGGGCTGTGGCTCACTGTTCTGGAGTGCGAACAGGAAAACTGGTCAGCAGCCCGCAAGTGGAGCGGCCGCTATCTTCGTAAATCATTTTCACCGAATTTGCTGTTCTTTCATCTGCTGGCCCGGCATAGGGATGGGCAGGGCTTACAGACAAGAAGGGGTTCTCTTAAAAAAGAAACAGCTCCTCTCGATCATAGCCGACCGGATCGAACCGCAGGTCTGCGGGTATTGTACCAGCTTGAATCTATGCCTAGGCTCAGGAAAAACAGAGCCGCAGTGCATGAGCTGGCCCGATATTTTGAGGCAGTGTTGGAGCAGGAACAGGGAAGGAAACCGGAGGAGACAAAACAGCAGGCACTTGTACAGGTTGAGACCGTGCTTTCTGATCTGTTCAGTGAATGGAGCGGAGCCGCAGAGGGTCTGATCCCGGATGAGGAAAAGAGTGTACTGGTACAGGAGAGTCGGGAAACCACGGATGACCAGTTGCTGGAACCGATCTTCTCCAACCTCAACGGTCTGGAGCATAGATTCCTGGGCGACCATTATCTTGGCACAAATCTGGAATGGCTGGAATGGGCCGGAATCCTTTACCTGTATGAGCAATGCTGCGTATCCGACCATCTCCGGTATGCCGCCTGGTGTGCAGCCCGGGACATCTTCTGGAACTGGGGGGCCTGGCTCTGGAATGAGTACCGGGACTGTGTGCTGGCTAATGCGCTTTTTCAATGGGTTCGCACTGAGGCGATTTATTTTGAGGATTATGACACTGCTGCTGCCATGGATGAGAATCTATAGTAGAACACCGGTTTTGGCAACTATAAGGTCTCTACTATCTGTTCCACGGCCTTTCTCACCGTATAAGGAGAGGCAAGAGGAACCCCTGCTGCCTTGCTCTTCCATTGCCGATACAATTTCAGCAATCCCTGCGCTATATCTTTAACTTCCGTACTTACACAGGTATGACCCAACGGCTCAATCATGGCCGGTATCTCCTGATTCTCATGCACTATTGCCAGAACAGGCCTGCCCACATGAAGGTATTCATAGAGCTTGGAGGGAATGGTCTGCGAAGAAACCGGATCCTGCCCCTGAATCAGGAGCAGGATATCACAGTCAGCCATTACTGTAAGAGCCTCTTTCCGCACAACTGTACCTGGCAAAGAAAAAAGAGAAGCATGGGCAGAGGCATCAATCCGTTCCCGGTCATCCCCGCCAACAGAGCCGTAAAGGATGATTGCAAGGTCATCCTTCATGGACACCTGCTCTGACACGGCTCGTTCCAGACCGTTGATAAACGGAGCCAGATTACGGACACCGCCCAGTGAGCCAAAATGAGCCAGGGTCATTTTGTTAGCCAAACCGGGCTGATTGGATGAGGCAGTTTTTGCTCCAGGAACAGCTCCCGGATAGACAACCACTCCTTTACCAGTCTGCGCTACCCGTTTTTCTGTGGTTTCCATGGCCTGACGGGTTAAAAAAATCATCCTGTCCGCCTTGCGATATGTTTCCCGTTCCACTTTCTGCAGCAGTTGCAACTCCAGGTCTGTGTTGGCACAGTAGCTGTGGATTAAGGGATCCTGTACCTCAGCCACCCATTTCAACTTTTGCCTCTTCTCTGATAATTTTTTCAGTAAACAACTCCCCACTTTATGGGCCACAGCAGGCCCTCCTGTGGAATAGATGAGGTCAATGGAATGGCGTTTGCAAATTCGCCTTGCCTGGAAACAGGCCAGAGGCTGCCAATACCAAACAGGATCGATCCGTGCAAACAGTCGCTCCAGCCCATACAACGGCAGGAGAGGAAGCAGGAGGATGTTACGCAATTTCCAGAGCAGGCTGTCCTTCCCTTTTCTGAGAAAGAGCTGACGCAGTTCAAAACGTAACCCGGAGGGCGAGAGAGAGGGAACCCGGTAATGAATATATCTATCCCATTTTGGTACACAGAGAGAGGTCAGCAAGACCGGTTCATACCCCAATTCCAGCAACAGGGGCAAGCGGTCATCAATATGGTATGAGCAAGCCATACCCGCTTGATTGCTGAAATAGGTTATAATGAGTATTTTCTTCATATCCTGCCTTCATATCCTGCCTTCATATCCTGTATAGAGGCTGTCAGACCTGCCACCTTCCTGAGCCGATTTTTGCTACCAGAGTGGCAAGAATACCAGTTTTCTCGATTATGCAGAAAAACCTAACCGTAATGCCACACAATCACTTGATGAATCACAACATCGATATAACAATAAGTTGAGCGAAGCCGCTACGCAGAGACAAAACCCCGTACATCCACCTCTATTGTAAACATTTGCATTCTCCCCCTTGTGGTCTGCAACGGCCGACTTCTATGAGTTGAGCTGTAAAAAGTCTGAATTGATTATTATCGCTCGCTTGATGGGTACAGATAGGATATGTTCCATATAATTTATCCAATCTTTACCGGATTGCTCTACACTGATAAGATTGTAGATTCTTGTTGTACCAGACGGATTTGTTGGTAGAAGGAGTTACTGTGTGATAGCTCCAACCTCAGTTGAATTATTGATAAAAATTAAGGGATATTGTGTCACATTCAGTTTCCCGTTGCAAGAAAATAATTAATAAAGTTTTGCATTGAACAGTTATTTGAATTTAGGTATTTTTTCTGGGATGGCCTGAGGAGAGGACAAATCCGCCAGCAGAGTGCGAAGCCCACTGCCATACATTCGTACTCTCGTTACCGCTGACGGAGTTTCGCAGGGTATCATGTGCAGAGCAAAGAGTGAACTTATCGCCCTGTGGGCGGATTTTGTTTCAAGTCTATGTATATCGGGTAACGCCCCGTTAACTTCATATTTACCTGTTTAGGACAAGTTTTACTCTCGTTCCCACGCCCTCCGTGGGCACGGTTAGGGACGCACTCCGTCTTTTATCGCGCACCGCGCCGATGCGCATTCCCACGCAGCGCGTGGGAACGAGTAAAATAGAAATTCCTATGCTATTAAATTAATATTTTTTACGAAATAGTTAGCTATGGATTCATTACAGCGACAATATACTCAAACAGTGGACGCTCCGTTTTATGATAGCCTCACCGGACTGTACACCTACGTTTTTTTTTAGCTGATTCCGGAACGTGAGATTAACCTCTCTGAACGAAACGGAAATATATTCTCTTTTATATTGATTAATTTAGATGATTTTTCTCTGATTAATAAACGGGTTGGCATTGCTCAGGGTGACCTCGTGATTAAAAATATAGGCCAGGCGATCCGTAAATCACTGCGTGAAGTTGATATCGCTGCTCATTATATGGCTGATACATTTGCTATTATCCTGGCAGGTGCCAATGAATATTCGTTGCGTCACCCCATGGAACGTCTCCTAAACGAGATTACGACCTCTACGGGACAGGGAACGACTGTCAGTGCCGCTGCGTAGTCGTTTGTCCGGATGATGCCCATACCCTCGACGCCATCCCATTGCAGGAGAAAAAATTGCCATGCCTTTGCGGGAGAGTATGGGGATCAGCCTTGACATTATCCGTCATCACCATGAAAAACTTGATGGTTCCGGATATCCGGATGGGCTTGCCGGGGATGAAATTTCTCTTCCGGTCCGCATTATGACGATTGTTGATATCTATGATGCCCTGAGCATTGACCGTTCGTACCGTACGGCAATGCCGCAGGATAAAATATTTGCACTTCTTGAAGAAGAAGCAGGGAATGGAAAACTGGATGCGCATCTTGTTACTGAATTTTCTGCCATGATAATCGAGCAGGATTAACCGCAGTGAAAAATGGAGGGAATAACGGATATTTATTATGAATATTCATACCATAACATTAGCTGTTACTCAAAAATGGTCTGCCTTTGCCAGTGCTTTGCCAACACTGGTGTTAACAGGTATCATCTTGGTGAGTCAGTGCAGTGCCGAATCTTTGTTTACCGAAAAAGATAAGGAAATTCTGGTTGTCGATATCAACTCCGAGCTCTTGTTTGCCCTGGGCGAATACCATGAGTTGACTGTAGCAGAGGCACAGCAGTCAGTATTTGTTCAAGATCGACTCGTTCCTGTTATCGAGCGTATAATCAGTGGTTTCCAAAAAGAGCATCAAAACTGTATCACTCTGGCCGAACACGCCGGGAAGCCCCTTGGAGTAATATTGACAGATAAAATTAATACCCACATTGCCACGTTTGAGTCCGAACTTAAAGTTCGTAAAAAAGCACTTGAGTTTGAGCTGCTTCGCCGTAAACAAAGACAGATGCTTTTGGAAACAGGTCAGTAAACTGAATTTTTAAGGAGTTATTGTGAAGAGATATTTTGTTCAACATGCGCTGCTCGTCCTGCTCTCAGGTCTGCTTATCATGCTTACCGGTTGTGCTTTTTTGACAACTGAACAGCGGTCGCAGGTGGATGAACTGCATGAAGATACCCTGAAAACCATTGTCCGGGTAGAATCCAAGACTGAGAATACCCCGGAAAGTGCCCTGAACGATTCACTCATAGCACTACAGACCATTCTTGCCTATACCGAGGAGGTCATAAATGATCCAGCTGGTTTTAATGCTGCCACCATGGAAAATTATGACCTTAAAATCAGAATCATCAATGAAAATATTAATCGTATCAAGGATCTTACCCTTGCCACGGATATCTCCTTTCCCCGTGGCACCTATAAGCTATTCAACATCTCCCGTGATGCGCAGGATCGGCTTGACGAACTGTCCATGACTGTCGCCAAAACTATTGTTGAACTCAGCAGTCAGTATTCGGATCATACGATTAACCTGATAGTAAAGACCGTTGGCTATACCGACCAAACCGTGGTCTTAGCCAACACACAACTGGCAGAAAAGATTACTGCCGAATTAGCCGGGGACGAGATACCAAAAGGTCGGGTTGAACGCCGAAAAACCTTTAACCGGGTCTTGTCAAGCTATCGGGCAGAGAGCCTTACCAAATATATTGTGCAACAGGTAACAAAGGAAATTGGCTCAACGCATACGTTTACGGTTGAAAAGATAGTTATAGGAAAAGGTGAGGAGCAGCCCGGTAAGAAAGGACGTAAACCATACTCAGCAAAAGATAAGCGGCGACGAGTCTGTGTTGTTTCTCCTTTTGTCGAAGTTGTACCTTAAAACACATGGCTGCTGACATGTTTTCGATCACAGGCAGGAATGGGCGATTCAACTGTTTTCTCCCCTTTGCCCTCACTGCCATGCTTTTCTTCCTGGTGTTTGAGTACTGTTCTGCCTGGGCACAAACTGCCCCTGAGCAAGAATTATTACATAAAAAAGCCGCCATAATTTATAACCTGTGTAAGTTTATTCACTGGCCTGACAGTCTTGAAACGGTAGCGAAAGAAGAGTTTATCATCTGTGTGCCGACAGGCTCTCTCCTGTATGAAGCATTACAAACCTTTGAAAATCGCACTGTTGCAGGGCATCCCCTGCAAACTATTGAGACAGGAGTCAAAGCAGACGAAATCAAAGAATGCCGGGTACTGTTCCTTGCAGACACGGATTCGGATGCTCTCGCTGACAGAGTTGACAAACTTCTTACTCGTACCGTTCAATATCCCCTGCTCACTATCAGTGATATTGCCGGATTTAGCGAACAAGGCGGGATGATTGAATTGATCCAGGCCGGAGAACGGGTTCGCTTTGCCATCAATGTCCATGCCGCCAGGCAGGCCGGTCTCGTGATTGCCGCCCCTTTGCTCAGTATTGCCGCAACAGTTGATCAGGGCGTTTCCCGGAGAACAAAGAATCCATGAACCAATTTTTTCTCAACCTGACAGTAAAGACCAAGTTGATCACTATCATGGTCTTCACCGCTGTCGTGGCCATAGCCCTGGTTATGGTCAGTTACCTGCTGGTGGAATTTTCATCGTATCAAAAAGCGATGCTTGATGAGCTGCGTATCCAGGCGCATATTGTGGCAAAAAATGTTGCTGCGGCCCTCATTTTTGACGACCAAAAAACTGCCGAAGAAATCCTGGGTTTTCTCTCTGCTGATCAGGACATCATTGAAGCAATCATACTAAACAATGAGAAACAGCCCTTTGCCTCCTATCATCAAAAGAAAAAAAGTACCGGCCTGCCTGATGATGAACCCGGCTGGCTGTCGTATGCAAGGGTCACTGTGCCTGTCATTCTTGAGCATGATACCCATGGTAGTGTCTCGCTTGTCCGCAACCCCAAGCGTATTAACCGACAACTCCAGAAGTTGCTCATTGTTTCTTTCTTTATCATTATTGTTGCCATGGTTGTTTCACTACTCCTCGCCCGCTGGCTCCAGTTGTTCTTCACTCGGCCAATCAGCGAACTGACCAGTGCCATGGAGGGTATTTCAGAGACTGATGATTTTCAGTTCCGGCTGACTGAGAAACGGCAGGATGAGTTTGGTGCCTTGAATATAGGCTTCAACCAGATGCTCAGCCAACTCCATAAACGTGACATTGAACTGGCTGCCCACAGGGATCATCTGGAAGACGAGGTCAGACAGCGTACCAACGAATTGAAGAATGCAATGGTCAACCTTACCATTGCCAAAGAGGCTGCCGAGGCATCAGATCAAGCCAAGAGTGAATTTCTCGCCAATATGAGCCATGAGTTGCGTACACCTTTGAACCATATTATTGGTTTCACTGATCTGATAATCAGCGGAGCTTGTGGTAGTCTGAGTGATACACAGACTGAATACCTTGGCGACGTGTCAAAAAGTGGAAATCATTTATTATCATTGATTAACGGCATCCTTGACCTTGCCAAGGTTGAGGTGGGAAAAATGAAACTTGATTTAAGAGACATTCACCTGTCTTCATTTCTGAAGCAAAACATATACATTATCAGGGAAAAAACGATCAGTCATGACCTGCAACTTACCCTTGACATTGATGATTCTGTTGACATTATCCAAGCTGATGAACAGAAATTAACCCAGATAGTATATAACCTGCTCTCCAACGCAACAAAGTTCACCCCTGATGGCGGCAAGATCATTCTGATGGCTCAAAGAACAGATAACGCCGGACAACTGGTCAGCAATGAGGAAATGAATAATTCCGTCACTGATCAGTGGCTGAAAATTGGCGTGAGTGATTCAGGTATCGGCATTAAAAATGAAGATGTATCTCGTATTTTTAATTCATTTGAACAAGTTGACAACTCTGCCAGCCGCAGCTACGAGGGGACAGGTCTTGGCCTTGCCCTCTGCCAATCTCTGGTGGAACTCCATGGAGGCAGAATATGGGTTGAAAGCGATGGGCCTGAACAGGGATCAACCTTTTTCTTTACACTGCCATATTCATGCAACCAACCAATAACAAGTTCAGATGCATCGGACAATTAATGTTTTTGTAAAAATTATTCCCGACATGACGCTATTGTTTTGCCCGTAGGATATCCTGTTCTCGTATGAATACCATTATCTCCTGGTGCTTCTGGCGCGATGCGATCCTGACCAATGGTCTGCCGCCAGACAACCGTGACCTGGAATTGCGTCGTAAGCTGGCCATCATCAATGCCTGTTGCATTCTTACCGTAATCGTGCTGTTGTTCATGGCAGTCACTGCATTTTATAACGGCAACACCGTAGTGGTAACAGCAGATTCTACTCTGGCACTGATACTTTTTTCTGTTTTTTTCTATCTCAGAAAGACTAAAAATTTTTATAATACCGCTTTAATCTCATTGTTTTTCACTGGAATGCTTTTATTCTACCCCTTCATTTCGGGCGGGGTCAAAGGTACTGGTCAGCACTTCAATACCAGGTTCACGACAGGGGATGGCAGCATCCTCTTTACCCCTTATTGGAGCAATTTTTTTCTCGATATTAGACCCTGCTCACACCTTCTTCGCCTCATATACACCTGTTTTCAAGATACGGTTCTTTACTGCCTTTGCCATTATAGCAGCCTATACCTTTCTTTTTTTACGGATTATCTCCATCAGGATGAAAAAGAAATACTTGTATCCCGTTATAAGGATCGCCAAAATGGAATGGGATTTGCCCATAAATAAAACTGATCACCGGATTGTCTAAGCCTGAAATACAGGGGGAATCGATGACTCTAAAAACCATTCTAATTATTGAGGATAATACCCTTAACAACAAGCTATTCCGGACTGTTTTAGAGCTGGATGGGTTTGCTGTTATAAGTGCCTTTGATGCTGAAGAAGGTCTTGTACTGGCTCGGGAACATCATCCTGATATTATCCTGATGGATATTCAACTGCCGGGCATTAATGGAATGGAAGCAACCAGGATCATTAAAGCAGATCCGCAATTAAAAGATATCAAGGTAATCGCCCTCACCGCCCATGCCATGCGAGGTGATGACAACAAGGCTTATGCTGCCGGTTGCTGCGACTATATCACCAAGCCTATCAAGATCAAGACCTTTGCTCAATCGATTCGCTTACACTTAAACGATACGTTTAACCTGAAGGATTGAGGTGTTTGCTCCGTTCAACGAGCTGAGCCACAATACTGACCCCAATCTCCTCCGGGGTGTCTGCGCCAATATCAAGACCGACCGGAGTGATAATGCGGGACAGTTCCCCGCTACTCAGACCGGATTTGCGCAGCCTGTCAAAAAAGGACTCCCTCTTTCGGCGGGAACCGAGCAGTCCGATAAACCCTGCCGGAGTTGCCAGCGCCTGCTCCAGGACAGTGAAATCCAGGGCATGACTGCGGGTACAGATGATAACAGCAGTGTTCTCCTGCACTGGTATTTCCTGAAAAAAGGATTCCTGCAGACAGCACTGGCTGTCAACACCCGTCTCTTCGCAGGGACGATCATCGGCCAGCACCACCCGAAACCCGGCCAGCCCGGCAATGGAAGCAGTTGCCCGGCCCACATGTCCGGCTCCAATGATGACCACCCCTGGGGTGCTGCTCACCGGTTCCAGGAAGACCTGTACTGCGGAACCGCAGACATCCTTTCCCTCAAGGTCGGGTTCGATGCGCAGGAGGAGTGGTTCACCGCTCAACAGCACCTCTCTGGCTCTGCTGATAACGGTTGCATCCACCAGGCCTCCTCCCAGGCTGCCCATGGTTGCATCGCTGTCTGTTATCAGCATCTTGCTCCCCACCTTCCTGGCTCCAGAGCCGCTTCTTGCTACCAGGGTGGCAACGACACCGGTCTTGCCCTTCTCCAGCAGGGTGACTATTTCCTGATAAAAACTCATCGCCCAATATCCCTGACATCTTCCCTGGTATTGATCAGTACCCAGACACCATAAGCACCGATCACCGTACCGATGGGAACATTACCAAGGTTGACAATGGCAAGAATCCAGAGAAAAACCCTGGCCCAGTCCTTTTGGACACGAAAGGCACGGCCAGCGACAATATGGAGTATGCCCAGCATTCCCATGGGGAGAAGTAGTGCTGCCCCGGTTATCACCACCGAGGTTATACTTATCTCCACATCCATGCTCTGGATATTCTTTTTCATGAGCAGGTATCCTATGCTTGCCAGTATCGGAACCGCCAGCAGATAGAGTGTACCCAGTGCGACAAAGGCCGTGCTGACATAGCGGACATGCTTTTCCATTCTCTGATTCATCTTTTTCCTCGTTGTTTGGGCATCCTTCATTTGCCAGTTGACACTTTTTTCATCAAGCTGCTTGCACCGGTGCGTAGGTAAGCGCAGACTCCGAAACGCACCCTACATCTTTATAAAACGGGACTTTGTAGGGTGCATTTTATGCACCAAAAGTGGTTGCAACCATGAAAGTATCAACTACTTTTGCACCAATATGAAGGATGCCGTTGTTTGCTGCTATATAGCTTTAATTAGTCTCTGGCAGGTTGCAGCCGGTTGATAATTTATTGCTTGAAAGGATGGATGTCCAATTCTGTAAAAACGGAAAAATGCTTCAGGTTCCCTGTGTGCAAAGGTTCTTGATATATTATTGCTGTAGAACCAATTAAAGCATCGGCTAATTGCATAGAATGGCTTAAGAAATATTTCTCGATGTAAAACATTGCCTTTGTTGAGATGACCTCGTTTATCTGCAGAATATTAACTTCCCATAATCTCAATGCGATTTTTAAGGCATGTAATTCGTTTTTGTTTTTCATCCCCTGGACAAGTTCCACATAGGTTACCACTGATATTAAAAAGCCTTTATTGCTATCAAGGAGTTCCACTGCCTGGGGATGATCCCGCATATACCAGATGATGACATCTGTATCAACGATCATGCTTTCTGCCTTTTCTTAATTGATCCATGTATGCATTAACATCTTCACTTTCCGCATGATTTTTCCAGATTCCGCGTAAAGGATTGACAGGGATATCATTTTGTTTTTTAGACTGGAAGGGTACTAACCTGGCACATTTTTTACCTCTAAAAGTTATAATTACCTCTTCTCCCCGGTTCACACACTCTATCAGTTCCTTAGTGTGAATTCGTAGGTCTTTTGCCGTTGCCTGCATAGTTTGCCCCAAGTGTTAAGTTTACATTGGCAAGTATAAACTGGAGGCAGACTAAGTCAAGGATATTTTGCGGGTGAAGGATTTCACCAGAAAGACGGTTTCGTAGTAAAACCTTTCCTGTTGTTTAAAGCTATGCAGGTAGCCGTAGGCGCATCCCACCATTGCAGCTCTCGGCGGGATGCGCCTACGGGGGCTTCGGTGTCTCGTACCTCGCTTACCTCTCGCCCTTCCGGTTGCCCGATTAACCATATATTGTAAAGAGGATACCAACAATATTTTTTCTGCCCGCTGTCTGTTTATTCCGGCCTGTTCAGCCAGTTTGAGGCAGTGGCGAAGGTATTGGTGATCGCATATTTTAACAACTACTCATTTTATAGCCCTAATTAGTTCATATTTTGGCGAAGGTATTGATATTTAAACAATTTGGTAGGTGTCGAGTAGACCGATTTCACCATA
>DAOVTM010000023.1 GCA_030633145.1 Desulfobulbaceae bacterium | reverse complement strand
GGCCTGTTCCTGCTGCACACAATTGGAAGAAACACCTCCACCACCTATGGTGACCCATGGACGGTAAAGTATATATTCCGTAATGCCATGCTGCCTTCGGGAAAGCAGTTATTCCATGCTACAGAGGGTAAATTTATCCTTGCGGACTGGCATAGTTTTGGAGAATATTACGATACAACCCTGATGGCATGGCAGAAGAACTTCACCCAAAACTGGCAGACGATACAAGCTCAGTATGATGAATGTTTTTACCGTATGTGGAATTATTACCTGCTGTGCAGTGCGGGCGCATTCAGGGCAAACGATATTCAACTCTGGCAGATACTCTTTGCGAAAAAAGAACGGGGGGGCAATTACCACACGGTGAGGTAAGTCCTTACCGCCGACGGCGGTTTCTTCTGACTTTTCTTCTTATCATCAAAAAGTTCATCCCGGCATAGAGTCCAAACCCAACCAGAATTCCCATAAAAAACTTTCCCCAACCTGACGACCTTGTCTCGTGTGGTGAAATCTCGCTAACACTGCTCTCCTTTTGCTGCTCCGGGAGGCTTTGAGCAGCAACCGGTGCCACCGCAACCGTAGCAGCAGGTTTGGCAGGAACCATGCTAAATCCTTTTTCCAGCAGTTCCATAGCTTCGGCATCACGCACCTTGCGATGCTTGCTCCCCATTACCACGGCAATCATGCGCACCCCGCCCCGCCTGGCAGTGGCAACAATGGAAAAACCAGCTGCTGAAAAAAAGCCGGTTTTCAATCCGTCACAACCGTCAACCTGTTCCAGGAGGTGGTTATGACTACGCATAACGAATTTTCCGCCCCGGAAATCCCGTACTCTGGTTGAGGTATATGGGAACACCTCTGGACGTTTGACCATTTCCCGTGCCAGCACTGCAAAGTCCCGGGCCGTACTGGCATCCACATATTTACCATCCGAGGGCGGCAGGCCATGCACGGAATGAAAGCGAGTATTTTTCATGCCCAGGGTCTTTGCCTTTTGGTTCATCAGGGTCACAAACGCCTTCTGGGAACCGGCAACATGGATTGCCAGGGCAACTGCGGCATCATTGGCAGACTGGATCATAAGTGCGTACAAGAGATCTTCCAGGGAAAACTGTTCCCTGGGATCAAGATACACCTGTGAACCGCCCATCTCGTATGCCTCCACAGTGACCTGAACCATTTCATCCAGTTGCAGCTTTTTCTGCTCAATTTGCTCCAGAATGACCAGCAGAACCATCAGCTTGATGGCACTGGCCGGATAGAGCCGCTTGTCCACGTTTTTGGCTGACAGTATTTTTCCGCTGTCTGCGTCCATCAGCATTGCGGCTGCATAAGGATCTTGGGAGACAGCGTACAGGGGGGTACGTTTTCCAATCGCTGGCTGACTGGCAAGGAGGAGCAGCAACAGGCTGATAAGGAGCAGTTTTATGGTTTCAACAATCATAGTTTTTCAAGTCATATATCTGTTCAAAAAAAAATCCATAGTCATTACACATTACATTCCCTCAGAGCGTAAGCCTGCCTCTTTTACTCTTTATCCGTACCATAACGCCCTCGCTGACATAGAGCAACAGTCCACACCATACCAGAGAAAAGCCTGTCAGCTGTTCAGCAGGAAAGGATTCATGATAGACAAAGATCCCAACGCAGAGCTGCAGGCTGGGGGCGAGGTACTGTACTATACCCAGGGAGGAAAGGGGCATCCTTCTGGCAGCGTAGCCAAATAACAGCAGGGGCAGGGAGGTGGCAATGCCTGTTCCCGCAAGGAGAAGACGACCGGTTCCATCCTGGCGGACAAAATCCGCATCACCCTGTACCGACAAGACCATCAGAAGGATGGAGGCGGGCAGAAAGAGGATCGCAGTCTCCAGAAATAGTCCTTCCAGGGCGGGCAGCGAGGATTTTTTCCCCAACAGCCCGTAAAAGCCAAAACAAAATGCCAGCACAAGGGCGATCCACGGCAACTTTCCATATACAAAAGTCAGATAACAGACCCCGAGTACGGCAAAGAGGATGGCCAGCCATTGCAGTTTCCGTAATTTTTCCTGAAAAAAAAGTACCCCTAAGGCCACGTTCAGCAGAGGGTTAATATAATAGCCCAGGCTGGCCTCGACAATAAAACCGGAGTTTACCGCCCAGATATAGGTAAGCCAGTTCACTGCCAGCAGCAGGCCGGTCAGCACAAAGGGAAGGACTCTTTTTTTATCTTTGAGGACAGCGAGTAACCCTCTGGTTTTTTTCCGATAAATCAACAACAGCAGGGTAAATGCCATTGACCAGACTATCCGGTGACAGACAACCTCCAGAGCTGTGGCCGATGCAAGAAGTTTTAAATAAATCGGCAATAACCCCCAGAGGGTAAAGGCTCCCACTGCGGTCAGCAATCCTCTGTTACTTTCCGTCATGACAAACCTGCTGCTACCAGTCTCACAAGAATAAATAGGTAGCAGCCAGACCGGTCAGAGACATAGTGATGGTATAGGGCAGGGCCAGCACCACCATCCGACCATAGGAGAGCCGGATGACCGGAGCCAGAGCCGAGGTCAGGAGAAAGAGAAAGGCAGCCTGACCATTGGGGGTGGCTACACTGGGAATATTGGTGCCGGTGTTGATAGCCACTGCCAGTTTATCAAACTGGTGCATCAGCTTTCCGGCCTGGTCTGCGGCGGCCTGGGGCAGAGTCGCCAGTACCTCCTGCCTGGGGACATGGTCATCGGTCAGCTTGTCCATAAGTTCTTCACCGCTCATGCCGATATTGGGAAGAGCATCCAGGAGGTGGACAAAATGGAGCTTGGTCTCGGAAATATAGACCGTGGCCACAAAGACATTATCAGAGATCATGGAGAGGACACCGTTGGCAACATAATAGGCCACCAGCTGCATCTGTCCCTGGATATGGAGGACGTATTCAATGACCGGGGTAAAGAGGTGTTGATCGTGAATCACGGCAACAATGGCAAAAAAGACCACCAGCAGGGCGGTAAAGGGAAGAGCCTCCTCAAAGGCGGCACCCAACTGATGCTCCTCAATAACACCGTTCATGGCTGTGAGCAGAACAATAACCGACAGACCGACAATTCCCACTGCCGCAAGATGAAACCCAAGGGCAAAGATAAGCCAGAGCCCAGCCAGTCCCTGGACAATCAGTTTTGCCCGGCCCGTGCTTCCCCTGGCCTCTTCCATCTCCACTGCGGTCTCCAGCAGGTGTGAACGGATATCTCCGGGCATTTCTACGCCATAGCCAAGGATTTTATATCGTTCAACCAAGGCACAGGTTGCCATGCCCACGACAAAAACCGGCATGGATACCGGGGCTGTCATGAGAAAAAAATCGACGAAAGTCCAGCCCATCTCAGAGGCTATCAACAGGTTTTGGGGTTCTCCCACCAGTGTACAGACCCCGCCCAGGGCAGTCCCGATGGCTCCGTGCATCATCAAATTACGGAGAAAAGCCCGGAACTGCATCAGTTCCTGGCGATGCAGTTCCTTGAGGGTATGATCGCTGGTAAGGTCGTGTACCGTGTGCATCTCCTGTTTGGAGACATAGCGGTGATAAATATTGTAAAAGCCGTAGGCCACAGCAATGATCACCGCAGTCACGGTCAGGGCATCTAAAAAGGCGGAGAGAAAGGCGCCGGAAAAGCAGAACAGGAGGGAGATGTACGTCTTGGACTGGACCCGCACCAGGATACGGGTAAAGGTAAACTGCAGGAAATCCTTCATAAAATAAATCCCCGCCACCATGAAGATAAGGAGCAGGATCACTTCAAAATTTGCCTGGGTCTCGTGATAGACCGACTCGGGGCTGGTCAGGCCGATGACCACTGCCTCCATGGCCAACAGACCGCCGGGCGGGAGGGGATAACATTTCAGAGCCATGGCCAGGGTAAAGATAAATTCAGCGATCAGCACCCAGCCGGTGATAAAGGGGCCGACCACCATAAGCAGGATCGGGTTGATAAGCAGAAAAACTATGATGGTGGTCTTGTACCAGGTCGGGGAATTGCCGAGAAAATTCTTGCGCAGAGCCTGGGGGAATGATTTAAGCATAATATTATTTATATTTTTTAATTTTTTTAATTTTTTAATATTTCAAGGTTCCCACGCAGGAGCGTGGGAATCAGAAGAGATTAAACATTGCGTGCAGTGTCACACAGTAGATTTACTCTGGATGATAATGGTCAGCGCATCCGGCGCACAGCCGTACCAATGGTTTTCATTTCCGCCAAGATAGCAGATTCATCCAGGGTGGTCAAGATTCGGTCTTGCATGACAACCTGTCCGTTGATGAGCGAATGTAGAATATCACTGCCACGGACAGAGTATATCAGGTGGGAGATGGGATTATAGACCGGGGTCAGATGGGGCTGATCCATATCAAGGACTATGATATCCGCCTTTTTACCCGGCTCAATACTGCCAATTCGCTCTTCTGCGGTCAGCAGGGCAGCACTGCCCATGGTGGCGGCGCGCAGAGTGGCAACAGCATCCATTGCGGTAGGATCCATCTCCTCGATCTTGTGAATCTTGGCAGTGGTGTTCATCTCGCCAAACATATCCACATCATTATTAGAACCGCTGCCGTCAGTTCCTATGCCCACGGTCACCCCCTTGTCCAGCATCCTGACCACCGGAGCCGTACCCGAGGCAAGTTTCATGTTGGATTCGGGACAGTGGGCAATCTTTACCCTGCGCCGGACAAGGAGATCAATTTCCTCGTTGGTGAGAACCACTCCATGCGCAGCCACCACCCGTTCATTAAGGACACCCAGCTTCTCTAGATGGTTAACCGGAGTAAGGCCGTAGCGATCCAGGCAAGCGGCAACCTCATCCCTGGTCTCAGAGAGATGGATGTGGTAGAGGGCGTTGCGTTCCTCCGCCATTGCAGCCAGCCGCTGCAGGAGTTCCGGGCTGCAGGTATAGACCGAATGGGGATTGACGGTGATGGTGAGCAGCTCGTTGTCTGCGTATCTGTCAAAAAGTTTTTCCGAATAGGCAAAGCCGTTTTCCAGCTCTCCATAGTTAGGTGAGGGGAAATCATACAATACCTCGCCCAGCCAGGCTCGCATTCCGGATTCAGCAGCAGCCCTGGCCACGTCCCCGGCAAAGAGGTACATATCGTTGAAAGAGGTGGTTCCAGATCTAATCATCTCGCAGATGGATAACAGGGTTGCGTGATAGACTATCTCCCCGGTCAGCTGCGCCTCCACTGGAAAGATATGTTGCTGCAGCCACTCCATCAGGGGCAGGTCATCGGCCAGACCACGGAAACAGGACATGGCGGCATGGGTATGACTGTTAATCAGGCCGGGCATGATCAACCCGTGCGGGGTCGCGATATGTTCTGCGTCAGGATATTTCCGGGACAGGTCATAGCCGATCTCTGCAATGGTGTCACCGGCTATGGCGACGGAGATTACGCTGTTCTCTTCATCACCCGATCCGGCCTCAAGCACTCCCTGACCATCCATGGGAACCAGGTATTTTCCTGACAGTACACGATTTATCTCCTTGTTTACCTCCATCTCACAGTCTCCTCATAATTTCTACTATCAAGGCCTGCAACTGCGGCTTGGCTGTGTTAGCGGTCTCAACAATATCGTCCAGCAGGATGGGTTCAAAGTTGTCAGGATCATTGACATTGGCCACCACAGAAAGCCCAAGTATGCGCATTCCAGCGTGCAGTCCGGTGATGATTTCCGGGATGGAAGACATGCCCACAGCGTCTGCACCGCTCTTCCTGAGCAGCCTGGTCTCTGCAGGAGTTTCCAGACTGGGACCAGGAATACAGATATAGGTTCCCGAGGTCAGATCATCCATTGCCAGTTTGTCTGCCGCCTGACGAGCCAGTTGTTGAAGGGCAGAATCGTAAGGTTCAGAAAGGTCTGGAAAACGTGGTCCCCATTCATCAACATTGGAACCGCGCAGGGGATTATCACCTAGCTGATTGATATGATCGTTAAAAACCATGATCGTACCGGGAGACCAGTCAGTATTGAGACCGCCAGAGGCATTGGTAATCAGCGCAGTTTGCGCGCCCAACAGGGACAATACCCGGATGGGAAAGCCGACCTCACGGGCGGAATACCCTTCATAGTAGTGAAACCGTCCCTGGAGGATGGCGGTTGGTTTTCCGGCAAGCATACCGCAGACCAGGTTGCCGGCATGACTGGTCACCGTGGATCGGGGAAAGTTGGGGATCTCCTCGTAGGGGATGATTTCCGCATCCTTCACCGCCTCGGTCAGTCCGCCCAGGCCGGTTCCCAACTGGATAACGACTTCCGGCATGATATTAAGACGGGTACGGAGAAAGCGTACCGCTTCCTCCACCTGTTGTTTATGTAATTGTATATCAAACATGAATAGAGTATTTTTGCTGCGCAGGTTGCGCAGTACACACCTTTCTTACTGGAGGGCGTGCCTTTGAACATACTGCCGAATCTTATCAACATCTGCGTCCAGGTGTTCACACCGCTTCTCCATATTAGCCAACCCAGCCAGGGCAGGCGGCAGTTCCACATCTTGGTTGACGGCCTTTTGCACCGCATCACCAAACTTGGCAGGATGTGCCGTGGCAAGGCAGATCATGGGTCGATCCTCCTGCAACTCCTGACCGGCTCGAACCCCGATTGCGGTATGCGGATCAAGCAGATAATCCTGATCCCTGTAAAAGCTGCCAATGGTCTCAATAGTCTCCTCTTCCGACACAGACCTGGAGACAAAATCACGCTTAACCTGTTCCCGTACCCCGGTAAGATCAAGGGCGGAACCTGCGGCAAAGGCAGCCATATCCTCTTTAACCTTTGCCCCGTCCTGGTCACGCAGGTAATAAAGATACCGCTCAAAATTAGAGGCAATCTGGATATCCATGGACGGACTGCATGTGGTGGTAACCTCGCCCTTTATCGAGTACTCGCCCTGCTTAACAAAACGAGTCAGGATATCGTTTGCATTGGTTGCCAGGATCAGCCGGTTAATACACCCTTCCGGCAGGAGCTTTTTAGCCACATAGCCCGCAAAGATATCACCAAAATTGCCGGTAGGCACGGAAAAATCCACCGAGTCAAACCCTGCCCGCTGCAGTTTCAGATAAGCGAATACATAATAGACCACCTGAGCCAGCACCCGAGCCCAGTTAATGGAGTTGATGGCCCCGAGCTTATACTGATCCTTGAATTTCAGGTCATTGAAGATCTCCTTGACAATGGACTGGGCATCGTCAAAGGTACCATTCACTCCGATATTAAAGACATTGGCATCCCTTACCGTGGTCATTTGCAATGCCTGAATCGGGCTGGTTCGGCCATGGGGATGGAGGATAAAGATATTGATCCGTTCCTTGCCCCTGACCCCGTAAATAGCTGCGCTGCCGGTATCGCCGGAGGTGGCCCCGATGATATTTATGAAGCTGCCTGTCTTTTTCAGCTCATACTCAAACAGGTTGCCCAGTAATTGCAAGGCAACATCCTTAAAGGCCAGGGTCGGCCCATGGAACAGTTCCAGGATATAGAGGTCGCCAGCCTTGCGCACCGGGGTCACCTGGGGATGGCGGAAGGAGCTGTAGGAACACTCCACGATCTCGTCCAGGTCGAGCTTAGGCATGGAACCGGTGAAGAGGTCAAGAACCTCTGTAGCTAAATACTGGTAAGAAAGATTTTCCCAGGCCAACAACCGCTGCTGATCCACTGCGGGGAGGGTCTCGGGCAGCAGCAGGCCGCCGTCCCTGGCAAGACCCATCATGACTGCCTCGTTAAACTCAATGGGCTTTATCCCGCCCCGGGTGCTTATATATTTCATCTAATCAGTCCTAATCAAAAACCAGACTATAGCTGGTCGTAAATGAGTTGATCTTATCTATAAAATGTGTGCTGTACGCACAATAAAAAAATCAACACTTATATTACAGACCTCATAAAAACAAACAAGAAAAATGTGAAATTTTTTGGCCTTTTCAGTATATTTATTCATAAATGGACATTGGTCGGTCTGAGTTATGAGTTATCAGGGATGAGGGATGAGGATCTGTTTCGTCTTTTTTTATATGAAATTATTGGCATCCTTCATATCAGCACTGCCTGGTGCGCTATGCGTACCAACACTTTGGGGCAGCTAATGAAAAATGCAACCGGGTACATGAAAGGAGCCAAATTATTTATCTGGTAACCATCCTGTTTTTTGTTGTTTCCACAATAGTTCGTGCTATACTCAAAAAATATCTAAAAAAATCCCTATGACTCACTCACAGCCCAGCCCATTTGCGCTCTCCAATGTGAGGCGTTTTATCGCCTTTCGCGCCTTTTTCAATGCCCGGTTCTACTACCCGGTTTTTACGATTCTATTCTTAGACTACGGCTTGACCATTGAGCAGTTTGCCCTCTTGAACACGGTGTGGGCCTTTACCATTGTCCTGGCCGAGGTTCCCTCCGGGGCCTTGGCCGACCTGATTGGCCGCAAACGACTGCTGGTCATCACCTGCTGGCTGATGATCAGCGAGATGGCTCTGCTCTCTTTCGTCCCTCTGGGCAGCTCCGCCCTGGTCTTTGCAGCCTTTCTCCTTAACCGCATCCTGAGCGGCTTGGCCGAGGCTCTGGCCAGCGGAGCCGATGAGGCCATGGCCTACGACACCCTGGTCGCAGAAGGAGATCCAGAAGACTGGCCACGGGTGCTGGACATCCAGATGCGGATGCAGCATCTGGCCTATCTGTTCACCATGACCCTGGGGGCATTGGTGTATGATCCCGGCATTGTCAACCGAGTGATGCTATGGATGGGTCTTCAGATGGAACTGAGCCAGCAGGTCACCATGCGCTTTCCCATCTTCCTCACCCTGGGACTGGGCATCCTGGCATTGATTACGACCATGGGAATGGAAGATCCTGCGATAGAAGGCGGCAAGGACAGAGATGACGAGGTCAAAGAGGATATCAGGGAGCGAATCCGCAGGGTTTCTGCTCTCACCTGGCAGGCTGGAGCGTGGATACTGCGCACCCCCATGGCTCTGACCATTATCCTCATTGCCATGAGTTTTGACCATGTCCTGCGTATGCTGGTGACCATGACCAGCCAGTACTACCGTGTCATTGACCTGCCCGATGCCAGTTTCGGCCTCATCGGCTCAGGCATTGCAGTGGTCGGCCTGGTAATACCACGCCTTGCCAGGTTCATGGTGGAACATTATAAACCAGTCACCAACGCTGTTGTAGTCTTTTTCCTATCCATGGCTGCCCTGACCGGCTTGACCCTCTTTATACCCGTACTGGGGTTTCTCCCCATGGTGCTGGTCTTTGTCTGCATGATGCTGACCTCGTTTTTCACCAGTCATTACCTGAACAAGATCACCGATTCCAGCCACCGGGCTACGGTTCTCAGTTTTAAAGGGCTGGCCTTTAACGCTGCCTACGGGGTAATCGGCATTCTCTATGCCGGTCTGATCAGTCGGCTGCGGGTACAGGTTCAAGGGGAACAGTGGCTCCTTGCCCTGGTGGAGGCTGAATCCTTTCAACGCTCCATTAACTGGTTTCCCTGGTACCTGGCGGCTGTACTGCTGCTTGTATCGCTGATCTGCTGGTTTAGTTTTTCCCGTAAGACAGATCAAACAAATCGAAATTTCCACGACATCAACAGGGGAACAGGAAGAACATAAGAGAGAATAGGATGACGATACAAATGATTACCGCAAATCGTTATCAACAGCTTTACAAATTCAACGATAAGCGATATCATACTCATATCAAATGACAAAAATACCTGTCCCGGATAAGCAAGGTTTCCTCCTATCCCTATAAAAGAGAAGAACAATTATGGAATTAACAGTTGATATACCGGCAAAACACTTACTCAAACTTAATACTGCTGTAGTTATGTATGAAAATGGACAGCTTTCTGCAGGGGTCGCCGCTGAATTCGGTTGTCACAAATATATTTCAGCTCAACTTTATTAGATCATGCCCTGAAAATTGCTGGCAAATAGGTACGCTTAACACTGTGGCAAACACCTCTCATAAATACACTCATATATCAAACAGTTCCACTGATAGACACCAGCGGTTCGCTACCAGAATAGTTTTCCCCATGAGATGAGAAAAAATGAAAGAACAATATGACGATAAAAACGGTTATTGCCGGATGCTGGGGCACACCCTCTCCTTCCGTTACTGCCGGGCCCTGGGCATGGAGGGTGAACCCTGCCATAACATCCTGAACTGCTGGTTTGAACGCTTTGATGTGGAGCGGTTTATGGGGGAGAACTATTCAGAGGAAGAAATTGAGGGGATTTTCAAACCACCCAAAACAAGGATTTCAGCCCTGGCAGAGATTGCGAATAAAAAAGTACCGTAGAAAACGCTTTCAGCACAGGGTGCATAAAAATCACCATATCTTTGCAAAGGCAAAATCAAACTCGCAGTCTTTAAGCGAAAACGTAACGGTTTCATCGCTCGCATCCAGCAATTTTATGTAACGCCCATCCTTTAAAACATAGACCTTGGCGACTTTGCTGTCAGGATCCACTATGCAGTAATAGTTCACTCCTTCATCCTGATATATATTGAATTTACTGACACGATCCTTGCCAGCGGTAGAGGGAGATAAAATGTCAAAAATCAGGGAAGGTGCCTTGGTCAGGTAGTTCTCTGTGGGCTGGTAACAGAGAACCATGTTGTCGGGCTGAAGCACGGTGTCGTCAGAAACCTTCCAGTCCACAGGCAAAACAGCCTGGCAATGTTCACATTCATCCAGAGCCTCGCTCAAAAGTCGGGCGATTTCATGGCTGATTCGCTGGTGAATGTATGTTGGTGCTGGTGACATGGCATAGGGAACCCCAAAGAGCAATTCCCAGCTTCCTTCCCAAAGCAGATAGTCTTCATAGGTATAAGAAGGTAATTCTCTTTGTGTAAGCATTTTTCGCCCTTGGAAAAATATGTAAATGATATACTACATGATATGCTTTATCTGATAAGGGTCAATTAATTTTTTTTCTGATTGCCCATAAAGAAAGAAGAACAATTCTGGCAAAAGCTGTGCATAAAAAGAACTACAGTGAGTTTGCGCCTGAAACTCCGTTACTTTACCATTATTCACTCAACTTCTCGTCAAGTAATTCGTAAAGTTGGCTACCAACTTAAGGCGGGACAAATCGCAAATTCAACCAGATAACTCATATTGCCCCCTGGTTCCCACAGACGGAGTCTCGCAGGCTCGCTTACCTGGAGCGTAGGAACGAGAGGAGGTTAAAAAATGTCCCGGCTAAAGTTGGTAGCCAGAAAGTACACAAAGAAAAAAACGTGATATAATCGCAGCAGGTCGAGAATCAACTGGAAGAAGGAGCTATCCATTTTGAACAAATAGCACAGGAGCAATCTGTGCATGACAACAAGGATATTGTTGGTAAATTCAGACGACAGTTTGAAGACTTAGCCAGTGTAGTTGATGCATGGTGGGTTTGGACAACCGAGAATTTATCAGAGTTCAAACTGCCGGATAGCCAGAAGCATTGGTTACTGTATATACTTCTGCCGGTTATTTACTGGCACCATCAATTTCAAAAAACAAAGAACCCTGAAATGAAAAACCTGTATAAAAAATCCTGGCATAAGGCACAGGCTGTTTATGCAGTTCATCCAATAACTCAGACAATGTCGCAAGCGAATTTGAAACACTGGCGTAGCTGGGGAGAGTGGGTCAGCAATAACTTTCACCGTGCTTCATCGGCTGTTGAGGGTAGAAATGGGATGCTGTCTCAGTGCTACCGCAATGGTCGAGGATTGAGCAACAAAAGGCTGAGTGCTTTGACCGTTGTCCACAATTATGACACACGGCGGTGGGATGGCAGCACCCCGGCTGAACGATTATACGGTGAGCAATTGCCTGATCTCTTCGAGTGGTTACTTAAAAGAACAGGTGCTTTGCCTCTTCCCCGTATACGCAAAAAAGGAGCCGCACCTAACCCATTGATTATACAAACTGTTGCGGCTTAAGTTGGTAGCCACATTTTACAACCCATTCACGGATAGTGCAACTAACTCCCATCCAGCACCTTTCTCACCAACCCGGCAAGGGTATCAAATCTGACAGGCTTGAGGGCATACTCTTTAATGCCGATTCTTTTGGCCTGCCGCTCGTTGACGGAAGCACTGAAACCGGTACAGAGAATAATCGGAAGGTCAGGCCGCAGCAACAGGAACTGCCCGGCCAGCTCGACTCCAGAGAGATAGGGCATGGCCTGATCGGTAATAACAAGATCAAACCTGGCTGGATCATCCTTGAAGAGCCTCAGGGCAGCACGACTGTCTGTTTGGGCGGTCACAGTATAGCCAATCCTCTCCAGCATGGCCTTACCGACATTTACCAGCATGGATTCATCATCGACAAAAAGGATTCTTTCCGTGCCTGTGGGTACCACCTGCGGATCTGTTTTACTCTTCTTTTCATCCGCTGCTGCCTCGACGAGCGGAAAAAAGACATCAAAACTGGTTCCCTTTTCCAGTTTGCTCTCAACCTTAATAAAACTGCCATGAGCCTTAACTATTCCCTGCACCACGGACAACCCCATACCAGAGCCTTTGCCGACCTCCTTGGTGGTAAAATAGGGGTCAAAAATCTTGTCAATCAGTTCCTGGGTCAGGCCGGAACCGGTATCAATAACAGACAGTTTGCAGTACACTCCCGAAGCAAAACCTCCCTCTGCGGGCAAGTCCTCCGCCCCAAGTTCTGTTTGCGCAAGAACAACCTTGAGCGTACCGCCCTGTTCCTCCATTTCCTGTGCCGCGTTGGTGCAGAGATTCATGACAACCTGGTGGATCTGGGTAGGGTCGGCATTAATCAGACCGCAGTCCGGGTCAATATCCGTTATGATCTTAATGGTAGCCGGAATGACTGAACGCTGAAACGTGACCACCTCTCTGATAATAGGGCCTATATCAAGCGGGGCATGACCTGACACAGTATTCGCCATCCGGCTGAAGGATAAAATCTGCCGAATCAGGTCTCTTGCTCGGTGACCGGCTTTGATCACCTGGTTTATGTTATCCCGGGTGTGAGCGGGTTCCGCAAGAGTCATTTTAGCAAGATCCGCATAACCAAGAATAGCAGACAGGATATTGTTGAAATCATGGGCAATCCCTCCGGCCATGGTGCCAATGGCTTCAACCTTTTGCGCGTGACGAAGTTGATGCTGGAGTTGTAATTTTTCCTGCTCCGCCTTTTTTTGCGCTGTTATATCGCGAAAAACCACAACTGATCCAGCTCTATCACCCTGGGAAGTATGTACTGCAGCTACTGAATTCTCAATCTCAAGGAGAGTATTGTCCCTGTTCAGCAGGCTGCCACAGAGATATTTTGTCTCTCCATTGCTGGTCGGGATTGCATACTCGGCAATCTGCTTCTCCTTTAATGCGGAAAAAAAACCCTGCACCCCATCCGGATGATTATTTTCCAACAGTACAATCCTGTCAAGATGAAAGACTTCATCGATTGGCCTTCCACAGGCATCCTCCAGCTTCCATCCTGTCAATTCAGTGGCAACGGTGTTTAAAAAGGTGACAATCCCATTCTGATCAGTGACGATAACTCCGTCTCCAATACATTTAAGAGTTGAGTAAAACCAGTCTCTTGCCTCTTTGACTTCTCCTTCCAGGGCATGTTTGGCAAGTGCCATCTTGATGGTGGCATGGAGTTCCCGATCTCTGAATGGTTTGACCAGATAGCCGGAAGAACCGGTTTTACCGGCCCGATCCAATATCTCGTCATCAGAATAGGCCGTAAGATAAACAACCGGTATCTGATTTGTTGTGTGGATAATTTTGGCGGCTTCGATGCCGTCCATGCCACCCTTGAGTATAATATCCATCAGAATAAGATCAGGCTTATCCCTCTCTGCCGCTGTAATGGCCTTGGTACCGCTGTTGACAATATTACTTATCTCATAGTCCAGGTCTTCCAGTCTTTTTTTAAGATCTTCAGCAATGATCCTCTCGTCTTCGACAATAAGTATGGTGCTTGCGGCCATGAATATTTCCTCTTGAACCTTTCCTCAGTAAGCATGAGCGGGGCTGTGAAATATAATTTGAAACCGGGTACCCCCCTCTCTATTCAGCTCAATAGTACCGTCCAGCTGATCTTCAGCCAAGATATAGACCAAGTGTAGCCCAAGTGATTGAACCTTTTCAAGTTCAATGTTTTTCGGGAGTCCGATTCCATCATCCCCCACCCGTAACTCCAGCATATCATTACCGGCTTCACGCAGTGATACCGTGATAGTGCCGCATCTGTTATCTGGAAAGGCGTATTTCAGGGAATTAATAAGTAATTCATTAATAATCAAGCCGCAGGAAATGGCCTGTCCCACCCCCATGGTAATATCACTCTCCTCCAGGACAAAGGTAATTTTTTGCGCCGATGCCCCATACAGGGATAAACAGTTTTGGGCAAATGATGCCACATAGGTATTAAAAGAGATGTTGGCCAGGTCTTTGGACTGGTACATTTTTTCATGGATGGTGGCCATGATGCTTACCCGGCTCCGGCTCTCTTGCAGGGCCTCGATGCCAGGGTGGTCTTTCATGGAGCGAATCTGCATGTTGAGGAGACTGGAGATAACCTGGAGATTATTTTTCACCCGATGGTGAATCTCACGCAGCATCACCTCTTTTTCTGCCAGGGATAGTTCCAACTGTTTCTCCGCCTTTTTGCGTTCTTCAATCTCAAGCCGGAGGTAACGGGTTTTGACTCTGACCTGCCTTCGCAGAAATACCAGTCCAAAAATAAGTGTCACCAGGAGGATGGGCAATCCAGCCTTGGCGACAAGTTTTACCTTGTCCAGCAGCGGCACAGGCAAGGGCGGCAGGATCGGTGCAAACCAGGTCGTATAAAGTTTGTCATAGTCTCCCCTGGCAATGACGATTGCCAGGGCTTCGTTTAAGGCTGCCAGCAACTTCTTGTTTCCCTCCTGAACGGCAAAGCAGAATTTTTGCTCAAATCCATGGGTTGCCATTGAGCTTGGCCTCAGTTGAACTTCCTTGTCCAAGGAGCTACAGACCGTGACAATATCTGAGAGATCAAGCTGTTTGATAAGCTGCAGACCCATCAGCTCCTGGGCGAGAACGGCATCATGCTTCCCCGCTGCCAGCAGGGTAAAGGCATCGGCAAAGGTGTCCACCAAGATGAGATGGTTGGTTAGTTGCACTTGCACTGCGTATTCATGGGCGGTATCGCCCCGCATGACAATGACCTCTTTGTCCTGGAGATCGTTTAAACTGTCGATGATTGTTCCTTTGGCACGGGTAAAGACTGCCCCGTGCATGACTAAATAAGGGGTGGAAAAGTCATAGACTGCGTCCCGCTCCAGACTGTAGGATACAAGGGGCAGCACATCAATGCGTCCTTGGGCAAGATCTTTCTTCAGCTCGCTCCAGGCTCCTGTCTTAAAACTAACCTCCCGTCCCATTTCATGGATAACCTTTTGCAGCAGTTGCACAGAAAAGCCATCCACAACACCATCAGAACGGACAATGGAAAAGGGCGGGTAGTCAAGTTCCGATGCTGACAAGATCAGGGTATCTGGGAGATCATCCGGATTCTGGTTTGATCGGTTTTCCGGCTGTGCATGGCAATTTGCCGCATGAAGAAGGAGACAAAGAGTGAGTAACCATTGGAAAACATAAAAAATTCCTGGGGCTATTGTCGGGAGCTGTTGCCGCATTTTCATGTTCATTGTCTCTCGGTGCAGGAAGGCGAAGAATATGTAAAAGATTCTCTTATATTGAATTACACCACTCCTGAAAATGAATGTCAAAGAAAAAAATCCCACTTAGTGGTAATGTTATTGACCGTCTCGTCACATTGTGGTACACAGTCCTTTGTAAGACAATGTCGGGCAACCTGAGCGGATGAACCGCTCAACCTGCCTAATCACAATGTATGGAGGTAAATCGTGAAAAAACTGGTAATACTCGGCGCAGGATGTGCAGGAACCATGGCCGCAAACAAATTGCGTAAAATGCTGGATCGTGATGAATGGTCTATAACGATCATTGACAAGGACGACCGCCACGTCTATCAACCCGGTCTGCTCTTTATTCCATTTGGAGTTTACAAGGCCGAGGATATTGTACGCAGCCGGAGCGAATTTATCTCCAGGGGGATCGATTTTATTGTTGATGAAATCGTCGCCGTTGACACGGATAAGCAGGAGGTTGAAACCACAGCTGGCAGTTATCCCTACGATAAGATCATTGTCTCCACTGGTGTGGATATTGCCCCGGAGGAGATCCCCGGCATGATGGACGGCTGGTATAAAAATATCTTTGACTTTTACACCCTGGAAGGAGCAGTTCAGCTGGAAAAGGCTATGCGTTCCTTTCGCAAGGGAAAAATCGTCCTCAATATTGCTGAGTTCCCCTTCAAATGTCCGGTCGCTCCCCTGGAATTTGTCTATCTCTGTGACTCCTATTTCACGGAAAAGGGTTTACGAGACCAGGTTGAAATCCATCTGGTGACCCCTCTGCCCGGTGCCTTTACCAAGCCCAAGGCATCCGCCTTTTTTTCCAAGCTCATTGAAGAGAAAAACATTAAGGTCACTGCGAGTTATGATCTGGCAGAGGTTGACTGCAAGGCTAATAAGATCGTCTCTGGAGCTGGAGACGAGATTGAATTTGACCTCCTGGTATCCATCCCGCCCAATGTAGGAGCCCGCTACCTGGTTAAGTCCAAGGTCGCCATGGATGAGATAGGCTATGTCAAGACCAACAACCACACCCTCAAGGCGGAACAGCATGAAAACATGTTTGTCCTTGGTGATACCGGCACTCTGCCTACCTCCAAGGCCGGTTCCGTGGCTCACTTCTCCGCTGAGATCATGGTTGAAAACTTTATGCGAGAGATTAACGACGAAGAGCTGCGGGAAGACTATGACGGTCATGCCAACTGCTTTATCGAGACCGGCTTTGACAAGGCTGCCCTCATCGACTTCAACTACGAATATGAGCCGCTGCCGGGTAAATTCCCCCTGCCCGGCCTGGGACCATTTTCCCTGCTCGGTGAATCCAAGGCCAACCACTGGGGCAAGATGATGTTCAAGTGGGTCTATTGGAACAAACTGGTCACCGGAGAGGAGATGCCCCTTGAAGCGCAGATGTCACTGGCAGGCAAAGTTCAGGATTAGACTGAAAGGAGATACAAGATTATGACCAATGAAGAAAAAATTCTGGAACGCCTGGACGCACTGACCGAGGAGGTTCGGGAGGCCAAGCAGGCCATCCGCCCCTATCTGGAACTGAAGCAGGATCTGGAACCGTTGATTAACTCCATGGTGATTGAGTCCATTTCCCGTTTAAGCGGTCTGGACAAGCGGGTAGAGTTGGAAGAGGTGGGCGAGATGATCGGCCAGACCCTGTCATCCAGTAAAAATATTACCCAGGCCATCAAGACCCTGGATCGGGCCATGGAATTCAAACGGGACTTTGAACCCATGTCCAAGGACATCTTCAAGGAACTGGTAATCCAACTGCAGACCACCCTGCAAGGGTTTGAGGGTGAAAACCTGCAGGAACTGCTCAAACAGCTGGTTGTCAATATGGGTAATATGGGCGATGCCCTGAAGATGCTCGGTTCCCTCATGGAGATGAAAGATGATGCGGGTGCCTTGTCAGTACTGGCCTTTAACGACCTGGTGGAACGGCTGGAATGCCTTAAGCAGCGAGGGGTCTTTGATGCCTTTGAACAGATGATCGGAGTGACTGAACGGGTCGGCACCAGGTTGAAGGAGATTGATTTCGCAAGCACAAAGCCGGTGCGCGGTATCTTTGGTATGATGGCAGCCCTCAAGCGACCCGAGGTTCAGGAAGGGCTGGGGGTACTCATTGAGCTGTCCACCATTATGCCTGCCCTGAAAGAGAACCCGGCTTCTGGGGGATGCGATATCAGCTCGAAAAAAGCCGCCTGATTCGGCATCTTTCAGATTTCCTATATAACACAGCGACAGGGCAGGTTTTACCTGCCCTTGTTTTACAGCTACAGACTTTACTCACCACCATCAGAGATCGGGAAAAATCCCTCTTTTTCTCAGTTAAAATTGTGCATGTGTCATAAAGTACAGTCTAATAGGCTTCTACGGGTAACGAGCAAT
>DAOVTM010000036.1 GCA_030633145.1 Desulfobulbaceae bacterium | reverse complement strand
CAAGCCTATCTGTTTGGATCATACAGCAGTGGTCAACAGAATGAAAATAGTGATATTGACCTTGCTATAGTTATGAACAGACTGATAAACAGCTTTACCACTCAGGTTGAATTGATAAAGATAAGCAGAAAGTTTGACACCAGGATTGAACCGCATCCATTTGAGGAGTCAAAGTTTAATGGTACTAATCCCTTTGCAAACGAAATTCTCAATACCGGGATTCGGATTATTTAACAGGGGTACGGAAATACAAAAATGCTGAAAATCCGAAATCTTGATGCCGGTTACGGCAAACTGCGGGTATTAAAAAACATCTCCCTCCATGTTGACGGGGGTGAGATCGTGACCATGATCGGTGCCAACGGCGCAGGCAAGACCACTCTGCTGTCAACGGTGATCGGGCTGGTGTCCCCTGCGAAAGGGGAGATTTTCTTCCTGGATCGGGACTGCCGCAAGCTCAACTCGCAACACATTGTCGCAGGCGGCTGTGTGCTGGTACCAGAAGGCAGACAGGTCTTTGCCACCATGTCAGTGGAAGAAAACCTGATCCTGGGCGGCTATGTTTTGCAGAAAAAAGAGGGTAAAAAGGCTGTCCTCAAGGAAATGGCCCACCAGTATGAACTCTTCCCGGTGCTGCAAGAACGTAAGGGACAGCTGGCCGGTACCCTGTCCGGCGGAGAACAGCAGATGCTGGCCATGGGTCGAGCCTTAATGTCCCGGCCCAGGCTGGTGATGATGGACGAGCCCTCCACAGGGCTGGCTCCGCTGGTGGTGCGGGATATCTTCCAGGTCATTGTTCGGCTGCGTGACGAGGGCAACACGGTTTTGCTGGTGGAGCAGAACGCCAAGGCTGCTCTCTCCATTGCTGACCGGGGCTATGTTCTGGAGACCGGCAAGATTATCCTCCAGGGGCCGGCAGAGGATCTCCTTGCCAACCATGATGTGCAACGAGCCTATCTGGGTCGGGAGAAAATTGAATAGGCGTGAGGTGTGAAGCGTGTAGTGCAGCCTCCTCACCTCTCATAACTTACAACTCAAAACTTAAAACTCAAAAAATGTACTGGCAACCAGAACGAGAATGTATGTCCAGGGACGACCTGGAGCAGTTGCAGTTGGAACGTCTTCAGTCCACCCTCTACCGGGTGGGAACCCATGTCCCCTTTTACCGGAAAAAATTTGCTGAACTAAAGGTCAACTACGATGACTTCAAGTCCCTGGACGACCTGCGGCGGCTCCCCTTTACGATAAAGCAGGATCTACGGGATAATTATCCGTATGGCCTGTTTGCCGTACCCCAGCGCGATATTGTCCGTATTCACTCCTCCTCCGGAACCACCGGACTGGCAACAGTGGTTGGTTATAGCAGAAACGATCTGAAAAACTGGTCTGACCTGGTGGCACGGGTGCTGACCGGGGCTGGTGTAACCCAGGACGATGTCATCCAGATCGCCTTCGGCTATGGCCTGTTCACCGGCGGGTTTGGTCTCCATTACGGCGCAGAGCGGCTGGGTGCCTCGGTTATCCCCATCTCTGCGGGTAACACCAAGCGGCAGATCCAGATCATGCAGGACTTCAAGACCACGGCTCTGGTCTGCACCCCCTCCTACGCCCTGATCATGGCCGACACCATGATGGAGATGGGAGTCAACCCCAACGGGCTGTCCCTGAGGGTGGGGCTGTTCGGGGCCGAACCTTGGTCCGAGGCCATGCGCAAGGAGATCAATGAAAAGCTGGGCATCCGGGCTACGGATAACTATGGCCTATCCGAGGTAATGGGTCCAGGGGTTGCAGGAGAGTGTGAAGAGTGTAACGGGCTGCACATCAACGAGGATCATTTCCTTATGGAGATCATTGATCCAGAGACCCTGGAGCCGGTGGCACCGGGTGAGGTGGGTGAGCTGGTGGTCACTACCCTGACCAAGGAGGCCTTTCCCATGATCCGCTACCGAACCAGGGATCTCACCCGCTTGATTACTGAACAATGTCCCTGCGGTCGCACCTTCAACCGGATGCAGCGCATTATCGGTCGTACCGATGATATGCTGATTATCAAAGGGGTCAATGTCTTTCCCATTCAGATCGAATCTGTCCTCTTTGACATTGAGGGAACCCAGCCTCATTACCAGATCATCATTGAACGGATCAACCATAACGACCAGATAACGGTGGAGGTAGAGGTCAATGAGGCGATCTTTTTTGACCAGGTCAGAAAGCAGCGAGAGTTGATGGAACTGATCAAGTCCAGGCTGGTTTCCGAGCTGGGTATCGGAGTCAATGTCAAGCTGGTGGAAGAGAAAACCCTGCAACGTTCTCTGGGCAAATCCCAGCGGGTCGTTGACCGGCGTGAACTTTAATTGAGGAGGATGAATCATGATCAGCAAGAATACATATCTCTGTTTTGTTCTGACTGCGTGCTGCGTACTCATGACCTGCGCTGCGGTATCGGCAAAGGATATGGGTGGCTGGGAAGCGGGCAGTCCCTATAACCAGCTCTATCATGCCTCGGAACTGGATAAGCTCAAGGGGCAGGTGCAGAAGATGATTGAGATTACTCCCATGCAGGGAATGGCTCCCGGTATCGGTCTGATCCTCAAGGACGGTGACGGCGATAAGGTTGAGATCCATATCGGCCCTAAGTGGTTTCTTGGAGACTCCATCGGTATCAAGCGGGGCGAAAAGATTAAGATCAAGGGAGCCTGGGCCGAGATTGAGGGCAGGGATGTTTTCATGGCCGCCAAGATCAAGAAAGGGGATTTCTTTGTCCTTAAGGTACGCCTGACAAAGGACGGCAAGCCGTTCTGGATCATGAGTAAAGAGGAGCTGTCCCAAGAGCAGGTCAAACAGTAGGTGTCTTTATGAGATTCGAGAGATGAGCAGTCCTGCAAGGGAAAATTCAGAGAAAAAGGTGCTGATCGTTGATGACCAGCGCGACCTGCTGCTCCTGCTGCGCAAGGTGATCTCCAAACAGTGTGACTGTGAGGTGCAGCTGGCAGACTCCGCAGACAGTGCGCTGGTGATGCTGGAATCATGGCTGCCTGAGGTGGTGCTTACCGATATCAAGATGCCGGGTATGGATGGTCTGGATTTTCTGGCTCGCCTGTCCAGTATTGATCCAACCATTACCACCATTATCATGACCGGCTATGGCACCATCGAGATGGCGGTGCAGGCTCTGAAAGAGGGGGCTTATGACTTTATTGAAAAACCCTTTGACAATAAACTGATTATCCGCTCGGTCAGCCGGGCCTGTGAGCGCACCATGCTCCTGCGGGAGAACATGCAGCTCCATGATCGGCTCAAGCAGAATGTCTCTTCCGGCTTTATTGGCACCTCAAGGAAACTACAACAGGCCATTGACATCCTGCGCCGGGTCGCATCCAGCAACGCCACTGTCCTTATCCGGGGTGAATCCGGAACCGGCAAGGAGGTGGCGGCCAGAGCCCTGCACGGGATGAGTGACCGATCCACAAGGGAGATGATCACTGTCAACTGTCCGGCTCTGCCCAGGGATATCCTGGAGAGTGAACTGTTCGGCTATGTAAAGGGAGCCTTTACCGGCGCGGATAAGGATAAAGAGGGTCTTTTTTTAAAGGCGGACGGGTCAACCATTCTGTTGGATGAGATTGCGGACATTCCCGTGGATATCCAGACCAAGCTGCTGCGGGTGTTGCAGGAAAAGGAGATCCAGCCTCTGGGACAGACCGGCACCTTTACGGTGGATGTCCGGGTGGTGGCCTCCACTAACCGGGATCTGGAGGCCATGATTGAGCAGGGCGAATTTCGCGAAGACCTCTACTATCGTCTGAACGTGATGAGTGTCGTCATGCCGAGCCTCAAGGATATAAGCAATGATATTCCCCTGCTGGCTCATCATTTTCTTGAAAAATACTCTGCTGAACATGAGCGCGTGGGACTGGAATTCACCACTGATGCCCTGCAATGTCTGATGCGCAGAGTCTGGAAGGGCAATGTCCGGGAGCTGGAAAACACCATTCATCGAGCCGTATTATTATGCAACGGCCATGAAATCATCCCTGCTGACCTGGTAGGCAGTGATGCGGAATCCGACCCGGCAGCCGTTGGCCAGACCTGTTACCTCAACCTGCCCTATAAAGAGGCCAAGGAAGAGGTGGTCAACAACTTTACCGTCACCTACCTGTCCAACGTCCTGACCGCCCATGGTGGCAATGTGTCGGCGGCGGCCAGGAGCTGCGGCATGGGGCGGCAGGTATTTCAGCGTCTGATGCGCAAACATGGAATCCGTTCTGATGAGTTTCGCCGGTGAAGGACACCGTCTATAGCCTGGCTGGGAATAAGTCGTTTTGTAACTTTTGTCCAGCCTTTTGCTGTTATCGTGTGGATGGAGCCAGCCTCTATATCATGGCCGAGGATATTAACCGGATGGCTCGGCATTTTGCCATCAGTGATGGTGAGGTGCGGAGCCGTTTTCTGACTGGTAAACGGAAAAACACCTTTAAAACCAGGGAAGATGGTTCCTGTATTTTTCTTGCCAATGACCGGCTGTGCAAGCGATGTTCCATCCACACGGTTCGCCCCAAACAGTGCCGTGATTTCCCTTACCATAAGCCCTGTCCCTACCTGGAGAGTGAAAAGTTGATGGGGGCTATTCAGCCGTTGATTGAAGCGAGTCTGAAAGCGGGTGAGCAGGCAGACGAAGAGAAGGGTTGTCCATGGATATGTCTCTGAATATGTCCCCAAATGCCAGGTTCGCCTCACTTTACCAGCAGCCCCTGCCCCAGGATATTGGTATCCGGCTGAAAGAACTGTTCACCCCTGCCGCAGGGCAGGGCAGAGCGGTGCAGGTTTTCTTCCGTGCCGATGATATTGGCCGGATAGATGACAACTTTATCCGCATGATGGAGCTGTTTAACGATTACGGAGTTCCCCTTTGTCCGGCACTGGTTCCCCAATGGTTGAGCCGGGAAAACTGGCTTCGAATTAAAGACCTGGTCATAGATGACACCCTTTTCTGCTGGCACCAGCACGGCTACAGCCATGCCAACCATGAGCCGAAGGGGAAAAAAAACGAGTTCGGGGAAAGTCGCTCTGTGGCTGACATCAGAGGGGAGATTCAGTCAGGTAAGACCGCCCTTGAGGAGCTGCTCGGCAATACATTCTATCCAGTGTTCACCCCGCCCTGGAACAGGTGCAGCCAGGCGACCCTTGACAACCTGCAAGATTTGCAATTTACAGCCCTGTCTCGCTCCATCAATGTGCAGCCGTCTGCCCCTGCCGGACTGCCGGATCTGGCAATCAATATTGACCTGCACACCCGCCGGGAAAGCGATCCTGCCCAGGCTCTTGAAAACCTACTGACAGAATGCGCTGCTGCCTTGAAAACGGGTAGGATGGGGTTCATGCTTCACCATCAACGAATGAACGATAAGGCTTTTTTCCTGCTGGAGGAGCTGTTCAGGGTACTGCGGGAGCAGCCGGGTGTTGAATTGTGTACCTTTCGGGATCTATTTTCTATATCATAATAGCCAAGGATAACATGAATCAGTTAAATTTTGAATGATATGCTGGTATCAGTGGGATGGAGGTAAGCAGGTGGAACCTGCACTTAATAATGATACCGGCAGGCAAGAATCCTAACCAGGTCGCCGGTTACCTCGTAAACAAGACGGTGTTCCCGGTCAATGCGCCGTGACCAGCAACCGGACAGCTCATGCTTCAAGGGTTCTGGCTTGCCAGTGCCGGAGAAAGGAGTTCGATGTGCTTCTTTGATAAGTTTTAAAATGCGTAAAGCTTTTTTGCGGTCATTTTTCACCCACCAAGACAAGTCATCAAGTGCCAGTGGATCAAATATCAAGCTCTTCGCTGATTTCTTCAAGAGTCAACCCGTTTTTCCGTATTCGAGCCGTCAAAAGGCGTTCACGCATGGCTTCACTTTTTAGTAGATAAGCGGTTTCTTTTTCAGATTGCAGATCATGCCATACGTCAATGGGAACAATAACACTGGTGATTCTGGCATCTTCATCAGAAACATATTGTACCTGTGGTGTCATTGTTAATCCCCTATCCGGTGTTCACTGTCAGCTACTATGGTCTTTTTTTTACCATAAGAACATTATTTTCATATCTGTTTATACTTTACCCGCAAACATCAGAGGTGTCAAGAATGGTGAAATTACATCTAAACCGTCATATCAGGCAATTTAAACTGAACCGTTTCATCCTCCCCCTCCATCTCACGCACACCTGTTCCCCCATGTTCCCGCAGCCGTTCGGTTACCTCTTCAACCAGGTATTCCGGGGCTGATGCACCGGCAGTGACCCCGACCCTGGCAATATTTTTAAGCCAGTCAGGATTGATTTCATCGGCATGATCAATGAGATAGGCAGGGGTTCCCTGGGTGCGGGCAACCTCGCGCAGTCGGTTAGAGTTGGAACTGTTTTTGGAGCCTACCACCAGGAGCAGATTTACCTGGGCTGCCAGTTCCCGCACCGCTCCCTGACGGTTGGTGGTGGCAAAACAGATGTCGGTTCGTTCCGGCTCGGATATGTCAGGAAACCGTTTACGAATAGCAGATAACATCTCAGCGGTATCGTCCACACTGAGGGTGGTCTGGGTGACATAGCCCACCCTGGCAGGATCGTTCACCTTGAGAAAGGCCACCTCGTCAGGGGTTGACACCAGGTGGACAGCACCGGTTGCGTGGCCGCAGGTTCCCTCAACCTCGGGATGTCCCTTGTGTCCAATGACCAGTACATCGTATTTTTTCTTGTTTAAGCTGATGACCCTTTGATGCACCCTGGATACCAGGGGGCAGGTTGCGTTAATGGTACGCAGGCCAAGTTTGTCGGCTCGATTCATCACTGTCCGAGAAACTCCGTGCGCACTGAAGATGGTCACCGATCCCCTGGGAATATCTTCAAGCTCTTCGACAAAGACCGCTCCCTTATCGGCAAGCTCGTTGATCACATGGGTGTTGTGGACAATCTCGTGCAGGACATATACCGGCGGCTTGTAGAGCTGCAATGCCCTGTTAACAATGGCAATAGCCCGGTGTACACCGGCACAGAATCCCCGTGGACGTGCTAAAATTACTTCCATACCTGACAGCTCCTCTTGTGTATCCGCAGATTCTTCATATTACGCAGATTAACGCAGGTTTATTTTGTAAATATAATTATATTTGTATTCTACACAAAAAAAAAGCATCTGACTACAGCGTTGCTTTATATCTCGTCAATAATTCATTTGCCGGAATGGTTGAGAGGAGGTATCATATTGTAGGTCAAAATTTAGGGGCTGCGGGAGGGTGTTCTATACTATGATCACAAGGGAAAACAAACCAATAGGTATAGCGATTTCTTTAAATGATACAATTATAAATGATGAATTGAGAGTTGCTTTAATGATAGAGGCGTACAAGAATAGTCATCTTAGCCTGGGGCAGTTGAGCAAGGCTTTGCGTATAGATAAGAAAAAGGCATTGAAGATGCTTTCATTGATGGGAGTGGATGCGATAGATTATAATTTAGATGATGATATGCCATTTATCAATAGTTATTTATGATGGTTAGTGATAATACAACTCTTATTGTTTTATTTGATCTCTGCGGCTTACGCTGGTAGCCTTAATGCTTAAACATCTCCAGGAAGTAAAGGAAATTATGAATATAAGGGCATCCTTCATTTCAGGCGAAAAGTAGTTGACACTTTTAGTAATACAATGTTTCCGCAAAGTTCCTGGTTCCCAAGCTGGAGCTCGGAGTCTTCGCTTACCTGGGAACCAGATTGTGCAAAAAGTGTCAACTGGCAAATGAAGGATGCCAATATAAGTTTGAAAAATTCACTGGTTCCTACGCTCCAGGTAAGCGAGGCTACCATAAAATTTAAACAGGATACGAATTATGTACTTAACGAGGCTCGAATTTAATCATGAAATTTTGGAGAAAAATACTTATAGTATAACATACAAAGGAGACATTGTATGCCACCCCTGATGAATGAAAATGCGACTACAAAAAACACTAACCTGTTTTTGAACAGCGAGTTGCTGTCAAGAGCAAAAGAATTGAAAATTGACCTGTCTGCAACTGTTGAACGAGCACTGGAAAAGGAATTGCAAGCATTTGAACGCAATAACTGGCTGGAAGATAACAGAAAAGGTATTTATTTGTTGAACAAGCTATCTGAGACTAAAGGTCTGTTTTCAAATAACTATCGGACGTTTTGATGAGCCAGTTCACACTTTATCACAACGTAGATAGCTCTTCGAAAGATACCTACCCTTATTTGTTAGATATTCAGAATGTATTGCTCCGGGATTTGAATTCCAGACTTATTATTCCTTTATCTCCATACTCGCAATTGCAACATACGGCAGTAAGTAGATTATGCCCAGTTATTCAAATTGATGCGAGAGATTATGTGTTGCTTACTCATCAAATAACGTCTGTACCAAAGTCAATACTGAAAGCAAAAGTTACGTCACTTGAGAATTTTCGGAATGAAATTGTTGCTGCTATTGATATGCTTATTACAGGCATCTAATTTTTAGTGTACTCACTTAAAATGGATTCGTAAAAAGTCCTGAATTAATGTTATGCATATCCTAACTTTGAGTTGTTGTCACCAGAACTGAGATTTCGATTTTTACAGCATCATCTGATCATTTTTTATCTTTTTCCGGTATCCTTCATTTACCTGTTGATACTTTTTTTGCGGCTGAAGCTGCGAACAGGTCGTTGTGGAAGCACAAAAGTGTCAACTACTTTCACCGGATATGAAGCATGCCCTTATTTTGTGGTTAAACAAATGCAACGACTGGTAGCACTCCCCTTTTCCAAATCTGTTGAAATTGCCTGGAAATCCATCCGGGCACGTTTTTTCCGTTCCCTGGTTACTACCACCAGCCTGGTACTGGCGGTGGCCTTTCTCTGTTATGTTCAGGTTACCACCGATATTGCCAACGGTCTGCTGGCAGGGGGAGCAGACGGCTCAATGGACGCACTCCTCAAGGCGGGTTATAATGTGGAACCTGGGGCAGTGAGCATAGGCGAGACAGCCAAGGAGCAATGGCTGGTCTTTCTATCCCTGCTGGTCTGCGTGGTGGGCATCGTCAATGCCCAGCTAATGGCAGTAACAGAGCGATTTCGCGAGATCGGCACCATGAAATGTCTGGGAGCCCTGGATCGTTTTATCCTCCGTCTCTTCATGCTGGAGGCCATTATTCAGGGGTTTGTAGGTTCCCTGGCAGGTGCGCTGCTGGGGGTGCTGGCCGGATTGCTCAGTACCAGCCTGAGCTTGGGGTTAATAATATTCGCCTCCCTGCCAATGACAGTCATGGGTCTGACCAGTGCTAAAGCCATTGGTATTGGCTGCCTGCTCAGCCTGTTGGGGGTCATTTACCCGGCCATTACCGCAGCCCGGATGGAACCGGTGGAGGCCATGCGCACGAATGAGTAGTGAGATGTGAGTGATGAGTTTTGAGAATGCGGCGGAATGTCAGCTCTCTCAATACTCAAACCTCAAATCTCAAACCTCAATACTCACAACTCATAACTCATAACTCAACAATGTCCGAACACGCCATAGTCCGAACCACAGATGTCACTAAGAGCTTTGACCTGGGTAAGCACACCCTGGAGGTACTCAAGGGAATTTCCCTGACCATTGTCAAAGGCCGCTATATCTCCATCATGGGACCATCCGGTTCCGGCAAAAGTACCCTCTTTAACATGATCGGCGGACTGGACAAACCCACCTCGGGTAAGGTTTTTATTGATGAGGTGGACATTGCCCAGCTGGATGCCTACGAACTGGCCTGGCTGCGCTGCCGCAAAATCGGTTATATCTTCCAGACCTTTAACCTGATTCCGGTGATGACCGCCCTGGAAAACGTCACCCTGCCCATGACCTTTGGCGGAACCGGCAATGACGAGGCCGTGGATCGGGGCATGGAACTGCTGCGCCTGGTGGGGCTGGATGACCGTTATAACCATAAACCATCCGAGCTTTCCGGTGGCCAGCAGCAGCGGGTGGCAGTAGCCCGAGCCTTGGCCAATACGCCATCCATCGTTCTGGCCGATGAACCCACCGGCAACCTTGACCTGAACACCGGTGAAGAGATCATCACCCTGCTCAAAAAAATGAGCGACGAACTTGAGGTTACCATCATCTCGGCCACCCATGACTTCAAGATGCTCAATGTCTCGGATGAAGTTATCTGGATTCGGGACGGGCTGATTGATAAGATTGAGCAGCGGGATGAGCTTGATATTTCTGTTGGGACAATTGGATGATGATTCAGGAGACAGGGGGCAGGGGTTTGTTTTTTCTTGTCAGCTTACTTTTTTGTTTTTCTTTGGGTGCTGTTGATGTGGCTCTGGCCGAAAACGATAACCGGGCCGACAGTCTTCTGCAAACGGTTGAGTTTTTCGCCTCTCTACAGGATCGCAGCACAGGCAGTGCAGGTAATAAGCTGGCTGCGGAATATATAAAAACCCGTTTTGAGGCTGCTCAACCTGTGGAGCTGGATAGTGTGGATTTTTTTGTCCCAATGCGTGAGGTTCACGATTCAACCCTCACTGTCAACGGACAGACCATTCCCCTCTCCCCCCTGCTTTACAACGCCATTACCCCGCAGAGTCTTCCCGCTGATGGTCTGAGCGGAGAACTCATCTATGCTGGCAGGGGAGAGATGGCAGATTTTAACGGCCAGGAGGTGCAGGGTTCCATTGTCCTCATGGAATTTGACTCGGGTCGTAACTGGCTCAACGCAGCCTCCCTGGGAGCAGCGGCCCTGGTCTATATCAACCGGGACGAGCCGGGACGTTTCAGTTTTACGGAAAAAGAGGAGCTTTCCCCGCTCCAGTTTCCCTGTTTTTTTATCTCTCTGGATCAACTGCGGACACTGGGTGTTGAACCAGTTACTGTATCCGGAAGTAACATCCAGGTAACACTGCACAGCAGTGTCAACTGGCAGCAGGCACGAGCCGAGAATATCTATGCCCTCTTTCCAGGTACTGATGCGGAAAAAAAAGAGGAACTGATAACGGTTGAGGCATTTTACGATACCAGCCGTTTCCTGCCTGCTGCCTCACCCGGTGCGGATGAATCTCTCTCCATCAGCAGCCTACTGACCCTGGCCGATCAGCTCCACCGCCACCCGCCGGCTCGTTCCTTCCTCCTCATCGCCTCGGGCGGACATGCCCAGGAACAGACCGGGATGCGGGAGACGATCTGGGCTTTGCATGCTCGCTCAAAGGATCTCCGCAAAGCAAAAAAGGAGTTAAAAGCAGCAGACATGGAGTGCAAGGGGTGGCTGGGAATACTTGACCTGTACAGCTCCGGCACCGGCCTGGATCAGGAACAGGGACTGGAGATGCAGGATGCCCTCGATCATGTTCTGAAGCTGAAAGTGGATGAAATTTCCACCACTCTGATGCGGCTGAGGATGAAGTCCGGTAACTCCGCCGCAGTGAAGGAGCTAGCCGAACAGCGCTTACAACTGCGCCGTATCGGCTGGCTGACCAGTTTTGATAATTCTCTCACCCCTGAACAGAAAGAACTCATTACTCCCCTGATCACCTCTGCCGTCAAGATGCACAGGACAGTGCTGACAGAGCTGAAGATCAAGAAGAAAATGCTGCAATCCAGCAAGCGGCTTCGTTCCCTGCTCATCGATTATGAACAGCGAGCCATGGTTTCTTTGCACCTCTCAAGCCACGGTAGTGGTTTGGGTGCCTTTCATTCCGGTTTTCTTTACTATCCACTCCGTTCAACCATCAATCGTACCGCCGGTTTCCACGATATTGACACGGCCTTGCAGGCAGCCGCAAAAGGGTTTGCCGGGGCAGAGGAGACAACGGTGCCGTTTGTCTCTGCCCTCAGACCCAATCGTCTCAAACCCTGGCAGGATCTACTCCCGGACAGGGCAAAAATGGGCGGAGAAGTGGCAAGCCTTGCCGGGCTGCCCGGCCTGACCCTGGCCACCACTGCTGACCTGCGGATCCACTGGGGGACTCCATGGGACACGATGAAAAATATCAACCGGCAACAGGCCGTGGCTCAGTCCCGAACAGCCCTGGAATTGATCCAGGGGCTTGATCAAACCCGGCATCTGGAAACCGGTTATATCCGGGACGGCTTTTCCACGGTGAACGGCAAGGCCAGCCTACTGCTGCACGGTGAACTCTTTGCCGAACATCCCGCTCCCGGTAGTATCATCCTCGCCTTCCAGGGATCTGCCCGACACCACCTGATGACCGACTTGCAGGGCAACTTTCTCCTCAAGGGGCTGGCGGATAAAAAACACCTCCAGGACAAGGTGATCCTGGAAGGATACCGCTTTTCAGAAGAGGACGGCACCCCGATATGGGCCATTGACAAGAAAAAAACCGGCAAGTCCGCCTATCGGATCAAGATGCGCCGCAAGAATATGAAAACCGACCTGGTCATGTTTTCCTGCCGCCAGACCACCATTTTCAACCTCCTGGAACCCCGTACCCTCCGCTACATGACCAAGATGCAGCTCATTGATGCGCGACGTGAGGCTCCTCCGGAAAAGTACTGGTATTCCAGGATAGATACCCGCTCCTCCACCATTGCCTCTATTTTTCTTGAGTCCGGCTCCCGCCTTAAACTGACCCTCTCGGACACGGTGCTGAAGAAAAAAATGATCCTCACCAATGCGGACGATGAAAACCCCATGGGCAGCGGCTATCTGGTTGATGATTATCCTTCCATCTTTAATACCAGTTTTCTTGCGGCCAGGGATATGTGGGCCTTGCTCAAGCCCAGGGTCGCCAACCTGGAGGCGCACGGCATCTTTGATGAGCGTATCAATGAGATGCAGTCAGCCGGGCTTGCAGCCCTGCAACGGGCCGAGACAAACCTGGCGCAAAAGCGGTACGATATTTTCAATGAAGAGGCCAGCAGAGCCTGGGCTCTGGCAGGCAAGGTCTATGTCCATGTAGAGCGCACCCAGAAGGATGTCCTCTTTGGGGTGTTATTTTACATTGCCCTATTTGTCCCCTTTTCCTTTTGTCTGGAACGGCTTCTGTTCGGTTTTGTCTCTGTATATCAACGCATTGTGGCATTTCTTGGCATCCTTGGACTCCTGATTATAGTGATAGCCCAGGTGCATCCGGCCTTTGAACTGGCCTACAGTCCCACAGTGGTTATTCTGGCCTTTTTCATCATCGGCTTATCCGGCCTGGTCACGGTGATTATCGTGGTGCGTTTTGAAGACGAGATGATCCTCCTGCAACGGCGAGCGGCTCATAAACGGCCTGCGGAGATCAGCTCCTGGAAGGCATTTACCGCTGCCTTTTTCCTGGGGGTCTCCAACCTGCGGCGGAGAAAGATGCGCACCGTGTTGACCTGTCTGACCCTGATCATTCTCACCTTTACCATCATGAGCTTTACCTCGGTCAAGTCCATGCGCCGCCAGAACCGGCTCCAGTTTGCCCCTGCCGCCCCCTACCAGGGGCTGTTTCTTAAAAATATCGACTGGAGCGAGCTTCCACGGGAATCTCTGTCCACCTTTCACTCCCTGTTTGACGGTAAGGTGACCGTGGCACCCAGGGTGTGGCTCTCCAGTGACGATCCTGGTCGGGCCGGACATATTGCCACCCGTTTCCAGGGCCAGCCAGTCACCCTGCAGGGAATAACCGGGCTTACAGCCGATGAACCGGCGGTGACCGGAATGGACGCAATTCTTACAGCGGGTCGCTGGTTCAAGGAGGGCGAACAGCAGGCAGTCCTGGTACCGTCTTCCATGGCTCGGCGATTGGGGATTGATCCAGATGATCCTCAGCAAAACCTACTGCATATCTGGGGTGTCCCCCTGCGGATCATTGGGGTATTTTCAGAAGAAAAATTACAAGAACGGCCTGATCTTGACGGGGAGATCATCACCCCGGCCATCTTTCCCTCCACCGCGGCCATGGAGATGACTGACGTGGAAAAGGAGGCTCTGGAGTCCGGGGAGGATGTTCGTAACTTCCAGGGACGGTATCACCACCTGGGTCCAGATTCCGTCCTGATTATGCCTGCTGACACCCTGCTGAAATTTGGAGGTAGCCTGCAGGCAGCGGTTCTCAAGACTGACAGCGTCAACGATGGCAGCCAGGCCCGCATCCTCAGTGACCGCTTCGGCCTGGCCCTGTTCAGCAGCGAACCGGATGGGGTGTTTCTTTATAATGCCGCTGATACCACGTCCTACGCAGGGATGCCCAATATCGTTATCCCCCTGCTTATCTCCATCCTCATTGTCCTCAACACTATGATCTCCTCGGTCTTTGAACGAAAACGAGAGATCGCAGTCTATACCTCTGTGGGACTGGCTCCCTCCCATGTCTCCTTTCTCTTTGTGGCCGAGGCTCTCGCCTTTGCGGTGCTGTCGGTGGTGCTTGGCTATCTGCTGGCTCAGGTCAGTGCCGGGCTGCTGGCTGGTACCAGCCTGTGGAGCGGTATCACGGTAAATTATTCCTCCACAGCCGGGGTGGCAGCCATGCTGCTGGTTATGGGGGTGGTACTGTTGTCGGTTATCTATCCCTCCAGGGTGGCGGCAAATATCGCCATTCCCGATGTCAACCAGAGCTGGAGCCTGCCTGAGACCGTTGACAACGCTATCACTGTGACCCTGCCTTTTCTCATGCGCCATAGCGAGCAGAACTCTATCTGCGGTTTTCTCTACACCTTTTTCAGGGAACACCAGGACGTGTCGCACGGCATCTTTTCCACAGGTGAGGTCTCTCTGGTTGAGGAGACAGGAGACTGTCTCCATATCCAGACCCAGGTCTGGCTGGCTCCCTTTGACTTCGGCATCATGCAGATGGTGGATCTTGAGTTCCTCCATGCCGAAGAGGGTGAGGATTTTCTGGAAATCACCGTCACCATGACCCGCCAATCCGGCGAGCTGACCATGTGGCGGAGGGTGAATACCGCCTTTCTCCATGTCCTGCGCAAACAGCTACTGGTCTGGCGTTCGCTGGATAGTTCCGGGCATGAGGAGTATGCAAAATTGCTGGATACAACCTTATCAGTAGAGGAGAACATTTGACGGAGAAGAACATTTTTTATTCACCACAGAGAACACAGAGGACGCAGAGTCTTAATTTTCTCTGTCTGTGTTCTCTGTGGTAAAATAAGCTGCAAATTTGCGACTGCATGTCCATTTTTCCTTCTGGAACAACTAT
>DAOVTM010000297.1 GCA_030633145.1 Desulfobulbaceae bacterium | reverse complement strand
CGAAAGATGATTTGGAAAGTTTGAATATGAAGCGTCATGAAATCAACCCTTCATGGAATTACACGCTTTATCCTAATTGATTACAAAAAAATAATTCCAAGTTATTTCTTACCGAGCCCTAAGTGATGGTTCATATACACTCAAGGGCGATCCCGGCTGCCCGTTGTGAGCAGCCAGGTGTACCCAGTTTGATGGAGACCTCAGCAAGCCCTTCTATTACATTTTTACGATACACGGAATCACCAACCAATTTTTCCAGGCTGGCAGCGATGTTATCCGGGGTTACCTCATCCTGGAGCAATTCTGGAATAATCTCCCGCTTGGCGATCAGGTTGACCAAGGAAAAGAATTTAACATTCCTGACCAGTATCCTGGCCAGACGATAGGTACGGGGTGAGAGCCGATAAGTAACAACGGCAGGGGTTCCAAGCAATGCCAGTTCCAGAGTTACCGTTCCCGAGGCAGTGACCACTGCATCGCAGGCTGCCATCAGGTCGTAGCGGTTCTCGCTGCAGGTGTGTATTTTGAGTTTATCCTGATACTCGTCCAAGCCGTTTTCTGCCAGCTGTCTGCTGGAGATGGTGGAGGCTCGGGGCAGGAGAAAATGATAATCCGCTGGTGATTTCTCAGTAAGGGCAAGAGCGGCTGCAAGAAAATCAGGAAGCAGGGATTGAATCTCCCGGACGCGACTACCAGGCAGGATTCCAATGACCTTGGTTTCCGGCTTTATGTCAATGGAAAGAGAGGCGAGAAATGTTTTACGATCCATTGTGGTCTTAACGGTATCCACCAGGGGGTGACCGACAAAATCCACATCAACGCCCTTCCTGGCGTAAAATTCTTTTTCAAAGGGGAGGATGACCCCTACCCTCCTTGTCAAGCGACCGATCTTCTTGACCCGACCGGATCGCCAGGCCCAGACCTGGGGGCTGATATAATAAAAAACAGGAATCCCCATTTTTTTGGCCTTGGCAGCAAGGAGAAGATTAAAATCCGGGTAATCAATCAGGATCAGGAGGGCTGGTTTTTTCTCCCGCATCCGAGTGAGCAGTGCCTTGCGGGCCGCAAGGATATCACTGAGATGGGTAATGATCTCGGTTACCCCGACCACAGCGATCTTTGCAGCATCAAAGAGCAATTCAACCCCGGCAGCAGCCAGTTCTTCCCCGCCTACTCCGGAAAAAACCAGGTCAGTCCGTAACTCCAGCATAGCCGAAACCAGTCTGGCACCGTGCATGTCGCCTGATGCCTCTCCAGCGACTATCATTATGCGGGTTTCAGGCATCACCCATCAATAAATCCAAAGGTTCCGCCCTGCCCCAGCAGGTGAGATACTTTTTCCTGGTTTACATGAATCTGCGCAATGACCTGGAGTGCAACATCAAGTGCCCTGCGTCCCTCGACTCCTGATACCATGGGTTGGGAACGATTGCGGACATTATTGACAAAATCCTTCAGTTCCAGTTCCAAGACATCCTGTTTAGAAAAACCGTGTTTAGAAATATCAGGCAGAGGCAGCGCATTTGCATCCCCTTTTTTGAGCCGGATTGCCATCACCTCTTTTTTGCTGAAATCCACGGAAAGATATTTGCCGGGCTGAAAGATACGCATCCGACGCATGGACTCCATGGAGATACGACTGACCGTGACATTGGCTGTGCAGCCGTTCTCAAAGACTATCCTGGCATTGGCTATATCGGTCAGCTTTGTTATCACCGGCGCACCCACGGTATGAATACTCTCAATGGGAGAATCAATGATGGAGAGGATGATGTCAATGTCATGGATCATCAGATCCAGGACAACATCTACATCGGTTCCCCGGTTTTTGAAAACCGCCAGACGATGGGCTTCAATGAAGAGGGGGTTGTTGAGCAGCGGCAGCATGGCCAGAACCGCTGGATTGAACCGTTCAAGATGGCCTACCTGCAGGATCAGCTGATTGGCCTCGGCCCGTGTCAGCAGGTCGTCTGCCTCGGCCAGGGTAGTGGTAATCGGTTTTTCAACCAGGACATCAATCCCGTGATCCAGGCAGGTTGAGGCGATTTCATGGTGCTGCATGGTGGGAACAACAATGGATACTGCTTCAACCCTGTCAAGGAGCTGACGGTAATCGGTATAGGCAGTGGTAGAACACTCTTCGGCTACAGAGTCGGCCCGTTCCTGATCCACATCCACCACTCCAATCAAATCCACGTTATCCATAGCCGCATATTTCTGGGCATGGAAACGTCCGAGATAGCCGACTCCGATGACTGCTATATTAATTATTTTCTTGTTCACAAAATCCCTTCTTTTATAGCTGATAACTTTTTTAAATACCAAGATACGCCTTCTGAATATCCTCATTATTGAGCAGTTTGTCGGCCTGGTCATGCAGGGTAATCCGTCCGTTCTCCAGCACATAACCACGGTTTGCTGTTTTCAGAGCCAGATTGGCATTCTGTTCCACCAGAAAAATGGTGGTGTTCTGCTCCTTATTAATCATCCGGATGATCTCAAAAATCTTCCGGGTGACCAGCGGTGCCAGCCCCATGGAGGGCTCATCCAGCAACAGCAACTGGGGCCGGGCCATCAGGGCTCGGGAGATTGCCAGCATCTGCTGTTCGCCACCGGACAGGTTGCCGCCGGGCTGGTTGCGCCGTTTAGCCAGATGGGGAAAGAGGGTATATACATAATCCAGATCCTCCTTGATCTTTTTGGAATCACGCCTGAGAAAGGCTCCAATATCCAGATTTTCCGCCACTGTCAGATCAGGAAAGATATGCCTGCCTTCGGGTACCTGGCAGATACCCAGAGCCACTATCTTATCCGGTGACATCCCATGGATTGGCTTGCCCCTGAACAGTATCTCACCGCTTCTCGGCGGGACAATCCCGGAAATGGACATCAGGGTGGTGGACTTGCCAGCCCCGTTGGCCCCGATCAGGGTAATGATCTCGCCCTCTTCCACATAAAGATCAATCTCATGCAGAGCCTGAATATTTCCGTAATATGCGTTTACGCCTCGCAGCTCAAGCATCATCCACATCCTCCCCCAGGTACGCCTTGATGACCGCCGGATTGTTGCGCACCTCTTCCGGGCTGCCCTCGGCTATTTTTTTTCCATAATCCATGACAAAGATATGATCAGACAGGCTCATGACCAGTTTCATATCATGCTCGATGAGGAGGATGGAGAGACCCTCGTCACGGATTTCGCAGATCAGACGATCCAGCTCGTCGGTTTCCGGAGGGTTCATGCCTGCTGCCGGTTCATCCAAAAGCAGAATAAAAGGATCCGTTGCCAAGGCACGGGCAATCTCAAGCCTGCGCTGGTCACCGTATGGCAGATTCTTGGCAAACTCGTTGACCGATTTTTCCAGACCAATTTTTTGCAGAAGCGAGTAGGCAACAGCGACTATTTTTTTCTCTTCCTGTACGGTTTTTTTGTTGCGGAAAATTGCGCCCAGCACCTTGGCCCTGGTGCGGCAATGACGACCGATCATCACGTTTTCCAAAACCGTCATGTTAGGGAAGAGACGGATGTTCTGAAAGGTTCGTGCCAGCCCCTGTTGAGTGACCTTATTGGGTTTCAGCCCGTTGAGCCGCCGTGTTTCCTGACCCGGCGGGGTGAGCAGCAGATCACCACCACTGGGTTTGTAAATCCCGGTCAAACAGTTGAAAAAGGTGGTTTTGCCTGCCCCGTTGGGCCCTATCAAGGCGACAATCTCCCCCTTCCTGACCCGCAGCTCAAGACGATCCAGAGCCCTGATCCCACCAAAGTCCATGGTCAGCCCTTTTATTTCAAGAACAGGCTTTGCTTCTGGAATTTTCGTAACTTTTGTAATTCTTGTAATCTCCATTATTTTTCTACCCCCTCCAGCATTTCAGGATCAAGGGTATAGGTTCGACGAACCGTGGAAATAAAGCCACGGGGCCGAAAAACCATCATGATGACCAGGGTACCGCCAAATACCAACATGCGGTATTCTGAAAAATGACGCAGATACTCGGGCAGGAGAATCAGTACCAGGGCGGCGATAATGACCCCGATAATGGAACCCATGCCGCCAAGCACCACAATACAGAGAATAATGGCAGACTCCAGGAAGGTGAAGGAGGCAGGATTAACAAAGGTGGTCTTGGCCGCAAAAATCACCCCGACCATTCCAGCCCAGAAAGCCCCCAAGGCAAAGGCACTGAGCTTGGTCCGCGTCTTGTCAATACCCATTGCCTGGCAGGCGATTTCATCTTCACGCAGGGCAAACCAGGCCCTCCCGATACGGGAATTCTGCAGCCGGTTGACCACAAAGATAGTAAAGATAACCATGCCGATCATCAGATAATAGAGATAGGAAATAGACTGGTTCAAAGACATCTCCATGCCAAAGAAACCAGGCCTGGGGATATTGGAAATACCACTGGGTCCCTGGGAAAAATCATTCCAGTTTTCCAGGATCAAACGGATTATTTCACCAAAACCAAGGGTGACAATGGCCAGGTAATCGCCGCGCAGACGCAGTACCGGAAAGCCAAGTATAATACCAAAAGAAGCCGCAAGCAGGCCACCAATGGGCAGCACGATCCAGAAACCGAGGTCAAAATGGAGATTAAGCAGCGCATAGGAGTAGGCACCCACTGCATAAAAGGCCACATAGCCCAGATCCAGCAGCCCGGCCACTCCAACCACAATATTAAGTCCCAGCCCCAGCACGACGTACATGAGGGCGGTGATCATTATGTTGGTCTGGTAGATGGAAAATAGCTGTGGAAAGACAAGGAGTATGAGCAGAATTACAGCCAGCACGGGCAGGTAGAGCCTTGGCTGGCTGAGCAGAAGCTGCTGCCAGTCAAGTTTCGGTTTTTGCGGCTGACCTTTCATCTTTTCCTGCTTTATTTCCTTGCGAATCAAAAACAGACGGCCAGCCAGATAACAAACAAAGACCGTTATCGCCACATAGCCCATATTATCCCAGCGCCAGTCAATGGTTCGCTCATACGGATTCACCTTGACCACCATGATGGGAAAGGTGAGAAAAACGAACCAGCAGGCTGCGAGCAGACCGTTCTTTATATCATTGAATGTAATCATACTTTCATTGTAAATTCTGACTTGTGAGTTCTTAGAATCCATTTAAACACTTTCTCAACAACCAATACCTTCACCAAAATTGAAAAACAGAGTCTTTCAATAGACAGCACACAACATGCAGTACTAACGAAACGGCAACACGTACACTATATAGTACGTGCTTGACGTAAAAAGTGCCAAGATAAAAATTGGCGAAGGTATTGAACAACCAAACACACCGGGCATAAAGGGGCATAGCAAGTTAATGACAACACCCGGAACCTTTTTGGTAGAGTACATAGTTGGACT
>DAOVTM010000323.1 GCA_030633145.1 Desulfobulbaceae bacterium | reverse complement strand
AATGCAAAATTAATTTAACATTTTTCCACTGGTTCCCACAGACGGAGTCTCGCAGGCTCACTTACCTGGAGCGTGGGTACGAGGGAACGTGGGAACGTGGGAACGCGGGAACATATAAAAGAAAAATGCAGCCAGACGAGATAACAGATGAGAAAATAATAGCCAGGCTCAAGCCCGGCTGTATCTGCCAGGGCATCAAGCTGATACGCATCTTGGATGCCATTGAGCAGGGTGCGGACAGCTTTGAGGCGGTGGCTCGCCGGACAGGTATTGGCCAGGGCGACTGCGGCGGCAAACGATGCCGGGCCAAGGTTGCACTCCTCCTTGCCGACTGTGAATCGGAGAATACAGCCTGATGGATCTACCTGAACTCGACATCCTCCTCTACGCCCACGACGGACGCGGCCTGGGTCATATCAGCCGCACAACAGCCATTGGCCTGGCCCTGCGCAGGCTCTATCCAGAGTTGCGGGTTCTCCTGCTCACCGGCTATGGTGCTACTGATGCCCTGATCCATAACGGCCATCTGGACTGGCTGAAACTCCCTGCATACCGTACCCGGATTACAGAGGGGAAGTCGCAGGGCATTGATGGACACAGTGGGTACAGCGATCAGCAGCTCGGCCAGCTACGGGGTCGGCAAATACAAAACATTGTCCGGCAACTGCGGCCCAAAGTCATCCTGGCCGACCATACCCCCCAGGGCAAGCATCGGGAACTGCAACCAGCCCTTGAAGGAGGCCGCAGCGCGTGCTGGCTGCTCGGAGTACGCGGAATAGTCGGGGATGTTCCCCAGGCATCTTCTCAACCTGCAAGAGAACTCTTTCGCAATCATTACAGTGGACTGCTCTGGTACGGCGACAGCAGCGTGACAGGAACGAAACAACAACGCATGTTAACGGATCAGTATCAGGCTCTGGATCATGAGTGCGGTTATGTCTCCCGCCTGCGGGAAATCCAACACCTCGCCCATTCCCCAACCAAAGGAAAGAAAAAACTGGCTGGCACCATCGCCCTTCCCTGGCTGGGTGAACATGCACCCCAAGTTATAGCCGCCATGGGAGAGGCCCTGGAGATCATTGGCCCGGATGCGGGGCAATGGCACATCTTTGCCGATATTGACCCTGGCCTGGAGCAGGCAGCTCCTTTCCAGCAACTGGACTTTTGCCGCCTCCATCGCCCCGGTCCCCTGTACATTGACTCGCTCCTTCGCTCCCGAACCGCCCTGCTCTACGGCGGCTACAACAGCCTCACTGATCTGCTGGCCGCAGGTACTCCGGCGGTTGTCCTCTTGCGTGGAATGCAGGATAATGAACAAGAAGAGCATCTGCGGCTCCTGAGCAGCCATAGCAAAAACCGGCTCATTACAGTTAAAGAACAACAGGTCACCGGCAAGGAGCTGGCTTCAGCCCTGCTCAGACAACTTGAACTGCCTGTCCAACCATCAACCATTAACCTGGACGGTGCTGAGAATGCAGCCCGCCTGCTGGCGACCCAGGTAACCCATCACCAGCCATGACAACCGGAGCCGATTAAAGCAATGCGTCCACCAGGCATACAGTATTTCCCCAACATCCTCTCCTCGCTTAGGCTCCTGCTGGCTCTGCTCTTTCCCTTTATTGACCAGCAACTGTGGCTGTGGTTCATCATCGGCAGCGGCTGCAGCGATGCCCTTGACGGCTGGATCGCACGGCACTGGCAGGTGCAAAGTCAGGCCGGAGCCATCCTGGACGGAGTGGCAGACAAGCTCTTTATCCTCTCTGCCCTGCTCACAGTAGCTGCGTCCGGTGCCTTTGCCCTCTCCTGGCTCCCCCTGCTGTTGGTCAGGGATCTGTTGGTCGCCGTTACCGCTCTCTACGCTGTAATGATCGGGGACTGGCACTCATTCCACCGCATGGATGTCCGCTGGGCAGGAAAACTGGCCACGGTCGGGCAGTTCCTGCTCCTCATGGTTGCAGTCCTCTTCCCCACAGGACTATGGCTGGTACTGTGGCCGGTTATCCTCATCTCCGTTATTGCCGCCGCTGACTATGGCCGTCTCTTTGTCCAGGAACTCGTCAAGCGCCGGACAATTGATAATTGACAGTGGATTACGACTATTCTATTGTCAACCATCAACCATCAACCATCAACTATCCATTATCAATTCTAAATTATTATGACCCAGACAGCTACTTTTACCAACATTGAGCAGTATTCAGGAGAGTTGCGCAATGGCAAACGGCACGGTCACGGTACCTGTATCTATCCAGACGGCAGCAGATATAAAGGAGAGTGGAAGAACGACAAACAGGATGGACAGGGCATCTTTGCCAATCGTGACGGCGGCATATACAGGGGTGAATGGAAAAACGGCAAACGAGAAGGACAGGGCCTGTTTAATCCGGTTCCTGGTAAATATGAAGGGGAGTGGCGCGACAATAAAAAACACGGCACTGGAACCTTTACCCATCAAAGCGGCTCAGTCTATACCGGAGAATGGAAAGATGACCTCAAGCATGGTCAGGGAACCCTTGCCTACCCGGACGGCTCCAAATATGAAGGCCAATGGCAGAACGATCTCCGCCACGGTCAGGGAACCCTCTACCTTAGCGATGGGAGAAAGTACATTGGTGGCTGGCAGGAGAACAAGCGACACGGCCAGGGGACGGTCTTTCTCATTGACGGAGGTAAGTACATTGGCAGCTTTGCTGAAGACAAACGGGATGGACACGGGGTCTATACCAGTCCAGAAGGAGAGAAATATATCGGCCACTGGAAGGATAACCAGCGTGACGGCTGGGGAACCTATACCTGGAAGGATGGGGCAACCTATACCGGTAACTGGAAGGCGGACAAGAAAGATGGCCAAGGTATCATGCAATTTTCCGATAAATCTCGCTATGACGGAGAATGGCTGGAAGATCTGCGCCAAGGTTCAGGAACCTGTACCTATGCCAGCGGTGAGCAGTATGAAGGGGAATGGCGACAAGACAAAAAATACGGCCTTGGTACCTATAAATGGCTCAATCGTGATATTTACTCCGGCCAGTGGAAGAACGGCCTCAGAGACGGTACCGGCAATTACCGCAGCCATTCCGGATCCGGCTACAGCGGCGAGTGGAAAGAGGGCTGGATGGAGGGGCAGGGTGATTACTTCTCCCCTGACAGAGAAGAGTATTCAGGGCAATGGAAACTGGGCAGACGGCACGGCAAGGGTAAATATACCTTTGCCTCCGGCAATGTCTATGCAGGTGACTGGTGGGATGGCCTGATGGATGGAAGCGGCACCCTCACCTTTCCCGATGGCACCTGTTATAAAGGCGAATGGGCCGAGGGATCCATGCACGGCCGGGGAAAACTCTCCTTCCCGGACGGAACCATCTATGACGGTGACTGGAATCAGGATATCAAACATGGTCAGGGAATTTGCATCTACCCCGATGGCCGTAAATACAGTGGTGCATGGCAGGACAACAGCCGTAACGGGCAGGGAACCTGTGCCTATACCAATGGGGGTCGCTACGATGGAGAGTGGCTGGACGACCAGCGGCATGGTCAGGGAACCTATACCGATCCGGACGGAGATCAGTACAACGGAGCATGGGAGGAAGGCCAACGCAACGGCAAGGCAACCCTGACTACGGTCAATGGTCAGAAGAAAACCGGCTACTGGGTTGATGACCGCTATAACGGCAGCAAGCCGGTTGCAGCAAGACCGCCGACAAAAGAAAATTTCCTTGACCTCCTGGATGACGACCTGGCTGCGGCAGCGGACATGGTTGACGAGGATGAGCAGTTACCCTGAACTGCTTGCTCAGGAAAAATCCTCTACCTGATCTTCATCGAGATTTATATGGTCGGAGGTGCTGTCCGGTACTGACTCAAACGAGAGCTTAACCGGTGTAATGTGGGTCAGGGGGTGTCCCACTGAGTGCAGCCCTTCCTTTGCGTCTCCGTCCATAAAAACCGAATTGATGAAACCGTCCGAATCCACCTGCACCCCCAGGGCAGCGAAATCAATAGCATCATTGCAATCGGCAAGACTGACTCGTGATCCTATTTCCTCCATGGTGTGCTGCACCTCGACCCGAAGGTCAGGACATTGCCACTTGAGAAAACCATACATCGCCTTGGCTTCGAGAAACCGCTTCTCCTCCTGGGCCTTGCGGGCAGCAGCAAGCAGTACATCCCTGAGCTGTCTTTTCTGGCGAATAATGGACAGGTATCCATCCACATCCGCTTTCAGATCCGGAAAGATCTTCAGTAATTCGTTCAAGGTCTGATTCGCTGCGTGAAAACGTTCCTCGCTGAGAGCCTCAATTGCCTTGCCCAGCAGGTTATTTTTCACCTTTTTGATTGCCCCCAGATAGGAGTTGACAGCATCCTCTTCCTTATGACCTTTTATCCCGCTGAACAGGGCAGCGGCCTCTCCCAAACGCCCTCTTTTATACCTGTCAACAGCCTGTTTAAAATGACTGTCATTATTACACTGCTGCTCCGCCTTGACACGAAGACTGATCACCCGCTCGTCCAGTCCATGGTCAAATGCCTTGATATTTCTCAACAACTGGACGGTTGTGGTGTACTCTTGTCTGGAAAAGGCATCCACTGCCTGTTGTAAGCGCTCCACAATGGAGATATCCCGATTGATGTTAGACTGGAGGATAATAAAATCACTCTTGTTCTCAGGAAATTGCAATGCGAGTTCAGCGGTCAACTCCTTTGCCGTCAACAGATCGCCAGCCCTGATAAGGGTATAGATCAGGCCAATGGAATCCTGTTTGCTCACCGAGGGCTTCTCTTTGGGAACTATAGAGCCTTTGGACACTTTGGAAACTTTGGCAAAAATGGTTCCGCAAAAATCACAGCGGTCAGGTCGCCTGCTCTGTCTGTTACATTTTGGACATTTTTTCTCAGCCATGGTCTTCAAATCAGTAAATTAGTCTTT
>DAOVTM010000287.1 GCA_030633145.1 Desulfobulbaceae bacterium | reverse complement strand
GCCTGCTGCCACCGGTCAATCTGAAAATGCTCAGACCAGCCGTCGAGCCTTGCCCCATCCTTCCAGGCCTCCTCTATCAGGTGAGGGAGTCTGCGGTCACCCCTGGAAAAAACACCCTCCAGCAAGGACTGATACGGATCGTGCCATTTCAACTTGAATCCCTTGCGGGGGAGCTTGGCCTTGAGATGGTTGATTCGCTCCCTGGACTCCTCCAGGGTCATCTGTCGGCACCATTGAAACGGGGTATGCGGCTTGGGGACAAAGGAGGCTATTGCAACATTAATCTGCGCCCTGCGTCCCTGGGCTTCCTGTTTTGCCCGGATAGCAAGATCAATGATTGCGTCCACATCCTCCATGGTTTCTGTGGGCAGACCGATCATAAAGTAAAACTTGATCAGGTTCCAGCCTGCGGCAAAGGCATCACGACAGGTAATCATCAGATCCTCTTCGCTGATTCCCTTGTTGATCACCTCACGCAGTCGATCCGTACCCGCTTCCGGAGCCACGGTAAAGCCGGTCTTGCGAACTCGCCTAATCTGTTGGATAACCTCTGGTGTCAGGGTACCGACCCGCATGGATGGCAGGGAAACAGAGACATGCTCGTCCGCAAAACGATTCATCAGCCTGCCAAGCAATTCAGGAAGACAGGAAAAATCACCGCTGGACAGAGAGAGCAGAGCCAGCTCATCAAAACCGCTCTTTGCTATCCCCTCTTCAGCCAGTTCCATGATCTCCTCCACGCTCCGTTCCCGAACCGGACGATAGATCATCCCGGCCTGGCAGAAACGACAGCCCCTGGTACAGCCTCGGGCGATCTCCACCCCCAGCCGGTCATGAACCGGTTTGACCAGCGGCACCAGGGGATTTTCCTGGCCGGAGAGCGGGGGCAGTTCTGGCAGCACTCGACGGGTAACAGAGGGATAACCTTCCACAAGGGGCTGGATACGGGTCAGTTGACTCCCCTCATATTGCGGTTCAAAAAAGGCCGGCACATAGACACCTGGGATTGCTGCCAGTTGATGGAGAACCGAGTCTCGGGACGGATTCTCTTCTTTTTGAATACCCCTGAGACATTCCGCCAGTTCAAGAATCACCTCTTCGCCATCCCCCAGCACAATGGCATCAAAAAAATCCGCAACCGGTTCCGGGTTCATAGAACAGGAACCACCACCAATGACCAGCGGCATACCCTGGCTGCGATCTTTGGCTCGCAAGGGAATTTCAGCAAGTTCCAGGGTCGTCAGGATGTTCGTGTAACAAAGTTCATAAGGCAGGGTGAAACCAATGACATCAAAATCGGCCAGAGGGGTGCGGGACTCCAGGGAAAACAGGGGCAGCCCCTGCTTGCGCAGCTGTGCCTCCATATCCACATCCGGGGTAAAGCATCGCTCGGCAATCATGCCAGACTGGTTGTTGATAATGTGATAGAGAATCTGCAAGCCCTGGTGGGACATGCCAATCTCGTACAGGTCAGGAAAGATAAGGGCAAAAGAGAGATCTGCACTGCCTGGATTACCCTGAACGGCGTGCAGCTCACCCCCGATATAGCGGCCCGGTTTTCTGACCAGGGGGAGGATGGAATTGATCTCTATCTGCTGATTATGGTGTGTGTTCATACTATTATTGGTTTGCTTTGGTTTGATTTGATGTTGATATTTTCCGCTCAATTGCTCGATTTGCTTAAAATTCCAACCGTATTGCACAATCAGGGAAAATCTATTGACAGGCTGCTGGTTGGCAGTGTAATCATACAGTACTGAATTATTTCCGTTATTTGTAGGGAAATAATAAAGAGTACATACAATCATCAGTAATATAAGAGAATAAAGCTAACCGCCATGAAAGAATCACTGACAACTGACAATGGGGAAAAAAGTGTTGTAATCTCCGCATCAATTTTTCTCCTCTTTTTTCTCCTCTCAGCCTGGACAGCCCAGGCAGCACCGGTTCACATCCTTGAAGATATTACCTTTGAGGCTCTGTCGAATCAGGAGGAGCGTATCATCTTCCAGCTCAACGGCACCCATGTCCCTAAGATTTTCACCATTGACGGAGAGAAGCCACGGGTTGTCTTTGACTTTAGCAATACCGAGACAGCTTCCATAGTCAACAATATAATCAACACCAACGGGAAGCTCATCAAACAGATCCGGGTCGGAATCCACGACGGAGCCAAGCCAAAGACTCGAGTGGTTCTGGATCTGTTACCGAATCAAAAAATTGATTATGAGCAGAATTTTGACAAGAACAAAAACCGGCTGGTGGTGTCAATCCATCACGAAGGGGTAAAACCGGCAAAGCAAGTTGAAAAGCCAGTCAAAATCCAACCAACAGCTATGAAAGAAGAAGCTGTGCAGACGAAAAAACCGGCTGACAAACCTGCGCAAAAACCTGCCATAGCTGAAACAGCTCCACAGGTTGAACCTGATGCAAAGGATGAACCGGTCAGCCCTCCCCCAACTGAACAGCCCGCAAAAACTGATGCCATTGACGACGATTCGTCTGTCCTCAACTCAGTTACCTTTGACAACAGCTCAAACAAGGGGGAGATGATCCTCTTTAAGCTCAACAATTTCCATCCTCCCATTGTCTTTGGCCTGGAAGAGGGAACCCCAAGAGTAGTATGCGACTTTAAGGATACCCGTATCGGCCAGGGCATTCCCAACACCATCAAGACCGATGGAAAGTATGTCCGCTCCATCCGAGTGGGGAAAAAAAACGCCCCTGATAAAATACGGGTGGTTCTCGATCTGGTGCCGAGTCACAGTTATGACCTGCAGCAGGTATTTTTCAAGGAAGACAATCTCTTTGTCATTATTATCAATACTATGAGTACTGCGGTATCTTCTCCCCCTGAAAATCCTCTGAATTAATTATCAGTTTGAGATTTCCTCCACAATAAAATGAGGCGGTAAGGATAGCTGAAAAAGTGACGGTTCGAGCGGGGAAAAGCTGTACAGCTTCTTGAATTCTACAGAAAAGTCAGCACCATCGGTGTTGATTTCGACCCTGCCGGGCCAGCCGCATTCCTCACGAGTGGCCTGGTAATCAGTATAGCTTGCCTCAAAGAGAACTGCCATTTCTTTATCCAGGAGCAGATGGTGTCTGACTACCACCCTGCCCTCCTCGCTGTCCAGGGCCAGGAGATGGGTTCTGGCACCACCGTTTTCCACCTCATACGGTAACTCATATCCAAACTCATACCCAAACTCGTACCAATAGGCTGTTCCCTGTTTTGCTTTTTTCGCAGACCGTAACCGCATAGCTCCATCCTGGTGAATCCCGCCGCTGAGCCAGAAAAAGAGGTCATGCAGATCAAGCCCCTTTGGCAGGTAATTGCGGATAAATCCAGAGTCGATATTGCCCCGATACGCTACTCCTTTACGGTTATCTGCCAGGGTAAAGGTATCGCCCGAGGAGACCAGCAGCAGCAGCGGCCTGGACAGGGGGTCAACAACAGCAAAACGGAGATGATCAGGAGAGGCGGCCAGCAGGGTTGCCGACCAGTCCTGGCCGGAACCGACAAGGGGTCTGTATTGCAGCCGCACATCGCTGTCAACTGCAGTCACACAGGATTGATCGAAAAAACGGGCCAGCCTCGCCTTGACCTGATCAAGTTCCTGTCCACTGACCTGCACGGTCGCAGGGAGTTTCGGTCCGCATCCGCTGAGCAAAAAAATAAGGATGCAAAGCAAGCAGAGATGGTGAGCGTGTTTCACTCCACACCCTCTGCTTCAAGGTGACGGATCTTCTCGGTCAGCAGGCTGCGTTCCCTGTTGTTCCGTTCCTTTTCCACCTCTGGCTGGCCATTCTCTTTGCCCTCTGCCGCAGCCTCATCATAGAGTACCAGGGCTTTGCGATATCCTTCCAGAGCCTCTACCAACCGCCCCTTGGCCTGATAGGCATCGGACAGATGATCAATTATTGCCGGATCACCTGATGACAACTGCAAGGCATGCTCAAGGGTCTTCAAAGCCTCATCTAACTTACCCTGCTGAAAATAAACCCAGCCGAGACTGTCCCGGATATAGCCGTTTTCCGGTTTCAAATCCACGGCCCTGCTGATATAGATAAATGCCTTATTAAGATTGATCTTTCGCACTGCCCAGGTATAGCCGACATAGTTGAGTGCGCCTGCGTGTTCAGGCTGCTGCCTGATGACCTCCTGCATGGTCTCCAGAGCCTGATCCTGTTCACCAAAGTATTCCTGGAACTGACCATACTCGTACAGGAGGTCAGGGTTGTCGGGATGGGAGTCAAGCCCGCGTTTATAGGTTGCCCTGGCTCGTTCCTTCTGCCCGTCAAACTGATACATTGTTGCCAGCAGTACATACAGATCCGGGTTACGTTCCACCTCCATGGAGATGATGGATTCGAGTAGCTGCATGGCCTCTTTATAACGGTTCAGCTCGCGCATGATCCGTACCATCATAAAGACACCGTCTTCATATTCATGGGCATCGCTGCTTATCCCCCTGAGAACCTCCATGGCCTGTTCATACTTCTCAGCCCTGTAATGGAGAATTGCCAGCAGATAGCGGGCCTCAGCCAGATCGTTTTTTGCGAGAATATCTTCCAGCAGTGCGATCGCCTTGTCAAACTGATCCCAGCGGACAAAGAGCCGGACAATGGTCAGATCGACCTGTTCAGGGTTATTGCTTACCCCCTTGAGCCGATCCAGCTCCGCCAGCACCTTTTTGTCTTTTTTCTGTAACAGATAGACATGGATCAGGCCGATACGGGCATCTTCATTAAGCTCTTCCCGCTCCAGAATAATCTGGTACTGCTTGACTGCCCGCTTGAACTTTTTCTGTTGAATATAGACATCTGCCAGTTCCAGCAGCAGCTCCGAGGACCAGTTGATGGACAGGGCCTGTTGATAATGGTGGTAACCGGAGGAGAAATTTTCCTCAACAATGTATATCCGGGCCAACAGGAGGTGGGCGGAATAGGACTCGCTGTCAATCTTTAATATTTCCTGTAAGGAATCCCTGGAAAGAAGGTGTTCTCCCCGGGCAAGATAGAGTTCACTGAGCAACAACAGGACACTGGTATTGTCTGGATTGTTCTGGTGTATCTTGAGATACTGGCCTGCGGCATGTTCCAGCTTGCCCTGACGAATATAGATCTTTGCCAGCACCATCCTGGAGTCTGTCTCCTGCGGGTGTTTGATCAGGTAGGCATCCAGCTTGGCAATTGCCTCATTGTCCCGATTAAGCCGCATCAGGAGCAGAGGGATTTTCCGAACAATATAATCAGCAGCCGGATCACAGATCAGAGCCTTCTCGTATGCCTCCAAGGCTTCACGGTGTTTGGCAGCCAGTTCGGCATGACGACCCCAGAGAAAATAAAAATAGCTGCAACTATGATCGCGGCTATCTTTCATCAGGGCAGCCCGATCCTCTCTACTCCCCCCCTGCTCAACTGGATCCCACGGAACACAACCGAAGAAAAAAAATACCGCTCCCAGTAAAACAAAAACAGAGCGAAAAT
>DAOVTM010000018.1 GCA_030633145.1 Desulfobulbaceae bacterium | reverse complement strand
GGTAAGCGAGCCTGCGAGACTCCGTCTGTGGGAACGGAAACTGACGCTCCAGGTAAGCGAGCTTGCGAGACTCCGTCTGTCTCGCATCGACCGCTGGAGCGGTCATTCAAAGTTACCACGCAGGAGCGTGGGAACCAGGGGCAATATGAGTTATCTGATTGAAATTGCGATTTGTCCCGCCTTAAGTTGGTAGCCCAAATGCGGATAACATTATCCTACTTCATTGAGCCAAGCCCAGGGGAAGTTGGCTGGAAAGATCGATATCGCTACGCTTCACACGCCTTTAGGTTTGAGCTGAATGGATCAGGAGAGGTACACGATGATTTTATTCAGCGTATCAATAGCAAAGCTCGGGAGGATGGTAAACACCCTGGAACAGAAGGGGCTGGCGATCACTGGACACTCGGTGAGGCACGGAATGTTGGCTCGATTCATTCAGATATATGGGTTGGAACTGCTGCTGAACTGGCTCTGTCAAATTTAATTGCAGTCCACCCTGCTGTCGGCTGGTGGCGAGAGCGTCACTATCTCGGAAAATTCAATAAGCAGACAAGGTATTCTTTGGTTGTGTCTTTTGCACTCCCTGGTCAAGACATTGACATCTACACCCCTGTTGCAACAACATTAGGAATTCCTCCTGTTGTTGAAATAGCTATTTGATAAAGTCAACATACCTCCCTTAAGGTTGACTATTAATAATAATGCTGCCAATAGCAGAGCAACGGGAACAAAATATCTGGACGTTTAGCAATTTTCAGTAGCAACAGAGAAAGTCTGTTTCAACAAAGGGGAACAATCGGAGAATCTAATTTTTTCTGTTGAATTTCAAAGTAGTTACTGTAAAATTAAACGTGGTCTGTCCCCGAATTCCTGCGGGTGGATTCTATTAAAACCATCGTTCCACTGGTTCCCACGCAGGAGCATGGGAACGAGGGTAAACACAAGAGTTATAGCTAAATTAAACGAGACTATAATTGGCAACCAGCTAAATAATTCCTGAAAAAATGATGATAACAGAGCCGCAAGTAGTCAGTCAACGGGCAACTCCGTCCCCTTATTCATTAATTCCACATATTTATGGTAACTGAACAGCCGATTACGTTTTCGGGATGTCAACTCCCGGACAATACCGAGACCCTCAAGATGTTTCAGGAATTTATTCACTGTAGCTGCTGTTATGGTGGTTTTTATCACTAACGAACCGGCAGTGGAAATGGGTTGTTCCATCAACACACGGTGTACCTGTCAAACGAACACTATTGAGTAGTTCATAATAATACTGCCGGTGGGTTTTGAAATAGAGACTCAAATATAGCATCGGCACCCGGAGCATCTTCTGTTCACATAGTATTAATGTAATCAGCAGGCGGCCAAGGCGGCCATTGCCATCCAGAAACGGGTGAATGGTCTCAAATTGGACATGGGTCAAGGCTGCAACATAGTTACTCACTTCCTGAACATCATTGACCGGCACCCCCGGCTCCTGATCAAGTTCAAACAGCAACAGATCAGAAAGTGATGACTGGGTTCCTTCTATCATTGAGGATAAAACAGCTTCTTTCCGCACATACATATACAAAAAGAGAGAAGTGTCAGGCAATAATGTGGAAACGCTGTCCAACCGTCCGATAGCCAGCAATGCCTGATCAAATTTATCCCGTAGTTCCGGTGACCAGATAACAGGAGGCACCGGTGGAAGAGGGGCGGGTACAAAGGCTTAAACTTTTTCCCCCACAGTTGAAACTGTTATGTAATGTCCCTGTAGTTCCCGTTTCATTTGTAAAGTAAAATAAGGATTGATGTTATTTTAGCTTATGCCTGCATCCTAAAATAACAAATAAAAAGAAATCATCTTTTCTTGCTCCGCTTCACTCGCGCAGTAGCCTCAGCCTCCCAGGGATTCTCCGGCCAGTGATGTTTAGGATACCGCCCCTTGAGTTCCTTACGCACCTCAAAATAACTCGAATTCCAAAAGGTCGATAAATCACTGGTTATCTGCACTGGTCGGCCTGCCGGGGAGAGAAGATGGAGCAGAACCTGCACCTGTCCCCGGCAGATGGCTGGGGTTTGTGCCAGTCCGAACATCTCCTGTAAACGTACCGCAAGGATGGGCGGCTCTCCGAGCTGGTACAGCACCTTTTTCCTGGAACCGCTGGGTACCCGGATATGGGTAGGAGCATCCCGTTCCAGTTGCTGCTGTTGCCGATAATCGAGCAACGCGAGCAGAACAGGGGTCAGTTGTATTTTTCCGCATCCCCTGATGGTGCTGATGCCGACAAGATACGGGGTCAGCCATTGATGCAGGTTGGCAAGCAATGCCTCGTCCGAGAGATCAGGCCATCCCGCCTCGGGCTGCCATTGTCGCATACAGCCCACCCTTGCCTGCAGCGACTTGGCCGGGTCTGTCCAGTTCAACACAGTCAACCCCAGTTCCTCAATGCCGGTTATCAGGGCAGCCATGACTGCATTCGGATCAGGTTTTCCAACCCGTTTTTCCTCCAAAAGCAGTTCACCCAGATGAATGGTTTTTCTGGAGCGCACAGTCTGGTTACTGCTGTCCCAGGCTACCTCATTACTTTCCTTGAACTCATCCAGAAAGAGCGTTTCGATTTCCTGCCGTTCAATGGCTGCGGCAAGAAAAATACGCCCATCCTGTCCGGCAGCATCAAGGGAAGGCACCACCAGCCACTCTTCCCCTGCCAGGGGATCATTTGGCCTGAGTTTTCCACCACGACCGTTGACCAGCTTATAGCCTCTTCCCATCTTACGGCGGCAGCAGAGACGATCCGGATAGGCAAGGGCAAGCAATCCGCCCACAGAGAGAAGTGGCAGGTTCCGGTCTGACAGCCTGTTCAGGCGGACAGTCAACTGACGACTCACCCGGTCAATTTGCGAGCATCCGCCGACAGAACCGCCCATTGCCAACACCGCTCTCTTTCCCAGGGTACGAAATCGCTGCAGACAGTAAAGCCGATCCTCAATATCTGCGCTGTCGCTGCCAAAAAGGATATCCCGTTCCGACAGCAGGGCTGCCAGGTCAACAGCATCTTGCTGATTCTCTTTCCCGGCCATGCACACCATTCGAGCCAGCCTGGGATGGAGTGGAAGGCTTGTCATCTTCTTGCCCAACCGGGTTATTCGCCCCTGCCTGTCCAAGGCATGTAAACGGACGAGCAGATCACGAGCCAGAGCATAAGCGGCTGCGGGAGGAGGATCAAGCCAGTTCAATTCCTCAGGAGAACGTACTCCCCAGTTGGCAAGTTCCAATACCAGGGGAGCCGGATCCGCCTGATAAATTTCAGGCCGGTCAAACTGCTGCAAGCCTGCGTTAACACCCCTGTTCCAGAGGCGAAAACAGACCCCAGGCCCCAGCCGCCCTGCCCTGCCTGCGCGCTGGTCTGCCGAGGCCCTGGAGACGCGCACCGTGTCCAGACGGGAAAGACCGGAGTTGGCATCAAAACGAGGAACCCGTTTCCAGCCGCAGTCAACAATGATCGAGACTCCCTCAATGGTAACACTGGTCTCGGCAATGGTGGTTGCCAGAATGACGCGCCGTTTCCCTGCCGGGTCAGGACGGATCGCCTTTTGCTGTTCCGCTGTCTTCAGACTGCCGTGCAGGGGACGGATGACACAGTCGCTCCATTGAGCCAGTTGCCGCTGTACCCGGTTGATCTCTCCAACTCCGGGCAGGAACACCAGTATATCACCCTGCTCTTGCGGCAGTATTTTACGGATGGCCTGCACCGTGTTATGGGCAAGATGATCCGACCTGGAGGTGTCAAACTGCGGCTTGGGCGGCAAATATTCAGTCCGTACCGGAAACTGCCGTCCCTGTCCGTTAATTACAGGGGCTTTGTCCAGCATCTTACTCACCGGTTCCCCATCCATGGTGGCAGACATCACCAGCAAGCGCAGATCGTCGCGCAGAGCGGAAAGGACATCCAGGCAGAGGGCAAAGGCAAGATCAGAGTCGAGGCTCCGCTCATGGAACTCGTCAAAGATAACCAGACCCACCCCGGCAAGCTCTGGATCATGTTGCAGCCTGCGGGTGAGAATACCCTCGGTTATCACCTCTATTTGCGTCCGCTTCGACACTCTGCGATCAAAACGTACCTGGTAGCCCACGGTCTGCCCCACCTTTTCATCAAGCAGGCTGCTCATGTAATCAGCAGCCAGTCTGGCGGCAATGCGGCGGGGTTCCAGCATAAGAATTTTTTTGCCATCCAGCCACGCTTCTTCTCTCAAGGCCAGGGGTACCAAGGTGGTTTTGCCTGAGCCGGGTGGTGCGATCAACACAGCAGCTCCCTGATCGGCAAGAGCCTGTTTCAGGTCAGGAAGTATTTTTTCTACAGGAAGAGTCATGAGAAAACAGCCAGTGTTACGCCATCATCCAACGGTTAAACATCTCCGTACGATAGGCGGCAGAACGGCTCAACACCGGGATTTTACTGTCCACATAATCAATCACCAGTGCCTTTTTCCCCTCTGCCGGACGCATGACCCTGCCCACCACCTGGAGCAGTCTTCCCTCAAACTTGATGGGAGTGGCAAGCACCAGGGTGGCTAAGCCGGAGCAGTCAAACCCCTCGCCAATGAGCTGCAGAGTGGACAACAGCACCTCTACCTCTCCGCCCTGAACCCTGCTGACAATGGCTACCCGTTCTTCGGTCGGTGTCCGACCAGTGAGCAGTTCCGCTGCAATACCCTGTTGGAGCAAAACCGTCTGCAGCAACTCGCAGTGAGCCACCCGGTCAGAGACCACCAGTACTGTTCCGCTATGCCCCTGTTCTATCATCGCAGCCACATCCGCACCAATCTGTTCGTTGCGCTCTCCATTTTCCGCCAATGCCTTGATCAGCTTGGCATATTCTCCCCGGTAGTGATGGACAAACGAGGTCTCCCGTTGAATAAAATCAGGTCGAACAACGGCTCCGCTCTCTGCCAGCACCCTATAATCAACAGTGTGTATCCGATCTCCCATGTAAAAATAGATTAACTTGGTCATGCTGTTTTCCCGGCGAAAGGCGGTGGCAGACAACCCAAGCATATAAAAAGCGTCAAAGCCATTCACGACCTCGGTAAAGAGACTGGCCGGAACCCGGTGGCATTCATCAACAATGATCTGACCAAAACAGGGTCTCAGCTCAGCCAGCCGCTTGCGGACAGTGTTGACAATAGCCACGGTAATAGGCTGGATATCAAAGCGACCGCCTCCGGCCTGCCCGGCCTGAATACCGAGAAAGGATTCTATACGTTCCAGCCACTGGTGCATCAGTTCTCTGGAATGAACAATGACAATGGTGGGCTGACTGCGGGCTGCAATCACCTTCAAGGCCATGACTGTCTTGCCGGAACCTGTTCCGGCTGCCAATACCCCGAAGGAGCGTTGCAGCACGTCATCCACTGCCAACTGCTGATACGAACGCAGCGTGCCGGTGAAGGTACACTCAATGGGCGGACATTTACGGCGGCAGTCCTCTATTGCCGGATCACGCCCAAGCAACTCTCTGGATAACAGAACCGCCTGGTTACCAAATCCTCTGGGAAAAACCAGGGCTTCCCCCTCCTCCCTGAAAAAATAGAGTTTGGGTTTCAGTTTTTTTCCCATCCAGCGAGAATACCGCTGTGCATCAAGGTATTTAGGATTCGCAACAGTCAACGCCGCGCGGACAGCAGCACAGAGGCATTCAGGTGCATCATGTAACCAGCACTCTGAGGTCACCTTGAGGCGGAAGTGCTTGCCGGGCTTATACTGCTGCTTATCATTCATTGATTTGCTTCACAAATATGGACTGCGTAAAAGATACTCTTTCAACTTTCAAATAAAAGTATTACAATAGAAAAATAAATAAGTCCATTACCCATTCTCCTAACCTGTCCACTGTGCGAGACCATCATGACCCGTATGAAACCTGCTGTCCTGCTCGTGAGTCTTTGTCTTTTTCTCATACCTGCCACAAGGTCTGCGCTGGCTGGCAAAACTCAGCCCATCACCATGAGCCTGCCAGCGGCTGCGCTCCACCAGACCATCAGCGCACTCCTGCCCCTGCCCATTACCCTCCAGGGTCAGGGTAAACAGTTTGAGGGAAAGATCTCCATTGATTCCATCAGCAAACTGACCATCGGGGATAACCTGATCGGCCTGCAGGGTCAGGTAAGCGGCACTGACATGAAGGTCACCACCAACATCGGTGGGCAGAACATCCAGCTCAAGGTGGGCAAGCTGGTTCTACCGGTTACCTGTGATATTGCCCTGCGCTTTGATCGCGAAAAAAAAATACTCTACTGTAAGCCGCAATTCCATAACCCACTCAATGGCAAAAACAATTCCGCCCAGACCCTGCTGCCCCTGCTCAACTCCCTGAGTGACCGCTGGTACAAGGTTCCCCTGGAAAAGCTTACCCCCCTGCACGGCAAGGTCGGAACACAGACGGTTTCCGTGCAGATGGAGGTCATCGATGTTCAGGCTGGTAAGGACAGGCTGGTGTTCAAATTTCTCCCCATTGCCGGAAAAAAATGAACGCAAGACGTGCAACTTTTCATTACTCATACTTCTCTATTCGCTGCGGCATGGTTGAAGTTGGAACCTGGTTTAAATGATATAATCTCAACCTTATAATAAATGGAGAACACTATGCCTGACACCTGTCTTTTCTGCAAGATCATTAAAGGAGAAATACCCTCTGACACCCTGTACGAGGATGACCAGCTACTGGCCTTCCGCGACATTGCCCCGGCTGCGCCAATACATTTTCTCGTTATTCCTAAAAAACACATCAGCGGGCCGTCAGCGGTTGCTGAAGAAGATGAACAGCTCATCGGCAGGATGATGCGGGTCGGCAGTAAGGTGGCAAAAAAGGAGGGGATTGAACAGTTCCGGGTGGTCTTCAACAACGGCGAAGAGGCTGGACAGACTGTTTTTCACATCCACATGCACATTCTGGGCGGACGGAACCTGAGCTGGCCTCCGGGCTGACAAATCGGCTCAACACCTTTGCCTGCAATTTTAACCTGACAAGGAGACACAAATGGCTGAGAGAAAAAAAAACGCAAAGGAATTTGAAAAACAGGGCAAAAAGATCATGTCCCTGGCAAAAAAACAGGGCTTAATCGCCATTAACAACCGGACACGATTCTTTGTTGACGGTCGTCCCCATCGTCGCTGGTGGTTTGCCGACAAGAGCAACAACCTGTTGATCTCTGTGGAATTCGGCCTCTGCGATGATGAGGCATGGGCCATGCTGCAACGGAACACGAAAATATAAGGGGAGTTTACACGGACACCATAACCTCGCCCCTGCAACAGGGACGGGGTTATTTCAGCAGGTCTATCCTGTCAACTATCCTTCTTCTTTTCGATAACCAGCACAGAGCAGTGGGCTCGCCCGATAACTTTTTCCGTTACATGTCCCATGAGCAGCTTGCTCAATCCCTTGCCATGACCACCGATCAGGATCATATCCACATCCTTTTCCAGGGCAGTGGCGGCAATAACTTCTGACGGTCGCCCCACAACCGCATTGGCGGTGCAGGTTACGTTTACCTTGCGCTCTTTTGCCTTGTCGCACACTGACTGGGCAATCTGACTGGCCTTGTCAAGATCAGACTCCCTGGCAGCCACGGAAAGAACATGCACCTCTTTCAGGGTAGAACAGTGTTCCCCCATACTCATGGACTCTTCTGCGGCCATAGCACTGAACTCGGAGCCGTCTGTAGCCAGAAGTATCTTTTCGCCGCCAATGAAAAAATCCTTTGGTACCACAAGTACCCGCGGGAAACCATGACCGATGACCTTGGAGGTCATGCTGCCCACCAGCAGTTTGAGCAGTCCTTTTCTCCCGTGCCGCCCCATGATGATCACATCGGCATTATGCTTGTAAGACAACTCAACAATGGCCTTATCCGGCTGATATGATTCTTCAATCACCACCTCGCATTCAATGTCGCTGTCTCCAGCCATCTTGACAATATTTTCGATATACTCTTTAGTATCACTGCGATGGGATGCCGAGGTAGAATGAGCCGAGGTTGCGCTTTCCGTATCTATCCCGATCACATTGAGGATTACAAGTTTTGCTCCGCAGGCCTGTCCGAAAAATATAGCCTCCTGTACGGCACCGTCACTGAAACTAGAACCGTCTGTAGCAAGGGCTATAATCTCCACTTCACCCATCAGTTGAGTACTTTGCTTTGTCATCATTTCACCTCTCTTTGTTTTTTAAATATTTTTTGCTCAACAGGCACTGGTTAGTACCGGCTGTGCCGTACTTGTACTCGTGAATGAACACGAACACGGGAAAATCGTTACGCTAAACTTATCGCCCAATCAGAACCGGCATCCCCATAAACGGCCAGATAAACTTGACCGCCAGCCCAATGACCAGCATCAGGATAATAGAGGCCGGAATTCCGTACAGAAAAAACTCCCCAGTGCTGAACTGCCCTGAATCATAGGCAATGGCATTGGGCGCAGCCCCGACCAGCAGCAGAAAGGGCATCCCGGCAGCCACCAGCGAGGCAAAGACAATAACCTCTGCGCTGACCCCCAGGTATGGGGCAATGACCATGGCCACGGGCAGCGATATGGCTATGGCGGCCACGTTCATGATAAAGTTGGTCATCATCAGGACAAAAAAGGTAATGCCCATGATAAAAACAAAGCCCGGTGCCTCGGCGAACAGAGCCAGCCAATGGATGGCCATCCATTTTGCAGCCCCAGTTTCCCACAGACAGAAACCGATGCTCATAGCTCCGGCAAACAACAGGGTAATGTTCCACGGTACCAGCTCCAGGTCTTCCAGATCCAGAATCCCGGTCAGGAAAAAAAGAATGGTGGAGACCAGGATAATAGCAGTCTTATCAATGGGCTGCAACACAGGCAAGAACGAACGCAGAGTCATTATCACTATAACCGCACCCACAATCGAGGCTGCCAGGATCTCATCCTTTTTCAAGGGACCCAGTCCACGTTTCAAACGGATTGCCTTGTCCCGCAACCCCGGAATAACCTTTTTCTCCGGCTTGAAAAAAAGCATGAAAAAGAGCCAGAGGATGAACACCATCATCCAGCCAATGGGAAACATATACCAGGTCAGGGTGGAAAAGGTAATATCCATGTTTGTTCCCTGACGGATACCCTCGGCCATGATATCGTTATAAAAACCCAGGGCGACAGCTCCTCTGGCCGCTCCCAGCAGGGTGACGATACTGCCAGCACCAGCCACATAAGCCATGCCCATGAACAACCCCTTACCAAAGCGGGTCTTCTTATCCCCTTCACCATACAGGGCGTAAATCGAAGCCAGCAGAGGGTAAATGGTCGCAGCCACCGCTGTATGAGCCATAATATGGGAGAGAGCCGCTGTGACCACAAAGCAGCCCAGGTAAATCATACTGGTTCGCTCCCCCACTACAATCAGCATCTGATACGCCAGCCGCTTAGTGAGACCGGTTTTGGTAAAAACCATGCCAATGGTCAGGGAGGCAAAGATAAAGAGTACCGAAGGATCCATAAAATCCCTGAACGCCACCTTGGCAGGCCGAATCAAAAACATTGCCTGCAATGCTCCGATGGCAAGACTGGTAACTCCGATGGGAACAACCTCAAACACCCACCACAGCCCGGCCAGGAGAAATATTGCTATGGCTCCCTTGCCCTCTCTGGTCAACTCAAAATGAAGCCCGGTGGGATCAATGGCATCGGGCCAGGGAGCGGCTGAATACACTGCTGCAAAGATGGATATCCCCAACCAGCAAAAGATATGCTTTTTCCAGTTGACAGCGGGGTTTTTCTTTTTCTTCACCTCGTACCCCCTGAATCTACTTTATGAATCCTCTCGAATTCCAACATCTTGCAACTCTGACAAAATTACTCGTTCACTGATCCGCTCAGTAGAATTAAATTGTAAAAGCTGTACAGTTGTTCGGCCAACATCCGTTAGTGATTTCACAATACCGTTTTGCTCACGTTTGAAATGCTGCTTCCACAGATCCTGACGTGGATTAAACAAAGAAACCAGTTTTCCTGTTTCAGGATCAATCGAGGCTATATCGCTCCCCTTATGTTTGTTGCAGAGTAACACAGGCCAGCGCAAGATTACCTGGCACAGTACCTCCCTCGTGCTTTTCAGCTATAATATGATCTATCTGATGTTTTGCAAAACTGATTATTTCAGGTATCTGGCAATACTCACAAATCCCATCTGCCCGCTCATACACTAACTGACGAAGGGTAACCGGAATATATGATTTACTCACAGCTACATTGTTGCTTTTGCAAAGCACTTAATTTCGCTTTGCGCACCAGGTGCTCAACATATTCATACTGCTGCCATACTGTTGCTTCCTCCGCATTTAGCCCTTGTTCACGTTGTTTTTCCAGTAGCTGCTCTATCTGTGCCTGCAATTGTGACGATGGACGAAGGTGTAGCGTTTCTTCAGGAGTGGGCAGACCAGCTAAAAATTCCAACACATCCGCTAATCCTGTAAATCCCTCTGACGGCTTTGCCTCTATTTCCCGTAACCCCAAAGATAAAATTTGTGCCAACTTCCCCTTATGCAGATGCAAACGTGGCAATAATTCATCGGGAATATTTAAGCTAACTTCCATATCCTTTTTCCTCCGGAATAATCAGACACGGCACTCCTTGATCAGTTGAAAAACCCCGGCAAACATATCGTATAGGCGAAGAATTCCGGTAAAATCTTCACCCTTGGTCACCAGCAGTAACTGATGTCGGCCCACAATCAGCTGATGCAGAGCAGAATCCAGGGAGGTCTCTTCTTCTACACATTCCTCATCATCGGGGACGTGCATAAATTCTCTGACCGTACGGCGAACAACCTTCTGACAGATATGTTCCAGCGGGGTATCCCACAAGCCGTTTTCTTCCAGGGTAAGCTCAATAAAATCCTTGGAAAATCCATAACGGGACATACCCTTATGGCTTTCCATTTTTTCATACCTTGGCTCCAAGGCTCTGAGTATATCAAGCTGATTGAGCTTGCCTGTTACCGCCCCCTCCCCATCAAGAACAAGTACAACCCGATGGCGGTAGTGGGTGGTGTCAAACTCATGCTGCGCTTTTTCCAGAGCCTGCACTGCTTCAAGAAGTGTGGCATCTTCCGACACGGTCGCGTACTCGGACAGAGGAATCATCAGATCTCTTACCCTATACTCTTCCACTCCTCTTCTCCCTGTTATCTGATCACTTTCTTATTCACAGCATTTTTCTATCATGCTCACAGCCGAATTTTCCAGCTACGCTTATTAGCATTATATGGAAAAAATTTATAAATTCAAATATTAAATAGGCTGTTCCCCATTTTAGTATAAAAAAAAGCCGGGAGGATTTCCTCCCGGCTTCAACTTAAAACCAGTACATCGTGCGTCGTTGGGTCAACCGGCAACAGGTATATAACTGGTCAGCGGACAGTCACCGCAACCGCCTTCCGGCAGGTCTGTACCGTTATGAATCTCATCCACCAGAGCAGCAACCGCTGTCCTGGTATTGGGATAAAGATTTTCCATACCTATCTTATCCAGCAGGCCGGTACGCTCCATAACCGCCATAACCTGTCCCTTGACTCCGCTCATGGCAAAGCCGACCTTGCCTGCGCGCAGACGATCAACAATCATGGCCAGAGCCTCTTCACCCGAGGCATCCATATCGTTGATCCCCTTGGCATCAAGAAGGATATAGCGCAGATCCGGATGCTCGTTTCTGAACTTGGCCACCTGCTCATCGAGATAGCTGGCATTGGCAAAAAACAAGGCACCATCAAAACGTACCACCGAGATATGGCGGCAGCCTTTGAGGCGATAATGCTCTGAACTCTTGAGTACCTTCTCTTCATTCATGGAGAGTTCAGAAACCACCGGACGCATGGATTTATAGAGGAACACACCCATGGACAGGGCAAAACCAACCATGATCCCCTTGTCCAGATGGGGCGCAAAGTAGAGGGTAACCAGGAAGCTGAGTACAGAAATAACACCATCATACCACTGAGCCTTCCAGGAGTGGACAAAACCACTAAAATTAACCAGCCCGATAACCGCCATCATGATAACTGCGGCCAGGGTGGCCTGGGGCAGATGATAGAGGAGCGGAGTAAAAAACAACAGGGTAACAACAACAACAACCGAGGTTACCACCGAAGAAATACCAGAGACCGCTCCAGCGGCAAGGTTGACCGCAGAACGGGAAAAGGAACCGGACACCGAGTAACTGGAACCTATAGAGCCGAAGATATTAGCAAGCCCCTGTCCGATCAACTCCTGATTGGCATCGATCTTCTGACCAGTCTTGGCTGCCATGGCCTTGGCAATGGCAATGGCCTCCATGAAGCCAAGCAGAGAGATAATGATTGCGGTGGGCAGCAACTTGAAGAAGGTCTTGACTGTCAACTCAGGCACTTCCAGGGTAGGCAGTCCCTTGGGGATCTTGCCGACAATGGCTCCGCCGCCCATAATGATCAGTTGAGAGGAATCAAGCTCCGAATTCTTCAACTTCAGCCGCCAGGTACCACTGGAATCAATACCAACCGGAAGATTCTCTTTGGGATAAAAAGTATAGGTCTTATCATTACCATTTTTATCAATGACCGCTTCAAACTTCAGACCACGCAGGTATTTACGATCCAGATGCGCCTCCTCCTTGGCATGGTTCATATGTACTGTCAGCGTATCGATTTCACTCTGCACCGCAATCTGTTCAATGGATGGGCCACCGTGACCTCCGGCAGCATGAGCCTTAACTTCATCCATCTCCTTACCCTTTTCGGCACGTTCATCGCCAAGTTTCTTGATCTCAGCGGTAGCATGATTAAATTCGGTAATTTTCGCTGCAAGCGTGGGATCATTAATAGCAGAGACATCAACTATCGCATCGTGATTAAAACTGGTAAAGAATGAAATCACGGTGGTAATGAACACCGCCACCAGGACATTGGGAATCTTGGGATTGATTTTTTTCAGGATAACCATGATGACTACCGCTGAACAGGCATAAATGAGGGTTGGGATATGGGTATAATCCAAGGCTGCCTTAGCCACCCGCATCATAGTCTCGTAATGATGGGGAGCCTTGTCCACATACACTCCAAAAAACTTGGAAAACTGGGACGAGGCAATGATAATGGCGGCCGCATTGGTAAAGCCGTTAATAACCGGATGGGAGAGAAAATTGACCACCATACCAAGACGCAGTACCCCCAGGGAAAACTGAAAAATACCAACAACCAAAGCCAAGATAATGGAGTAGGCAATAAATTCAGGAGAACCTGCTGTGGCAAGCGGCTCCAGGGAGGCCGCCGACATCAGAGAGACTACCGCCACCGGCCCGGTACCCAGCTGCCGACTGGAACCAAACAAAGCCGCCACCATGGGCGGGAGAAAAGCGGCATACAGACCATAATAGGCAGGCAGTCCTGCCAACTGAGCATAGGCCATGGATTGGGGTATAAGTACCATGGCCACCGTAATACCGGCCAGCAAGTCCACCTTGAACTCGCCCACTTTATACCCCTTGAACCAGAGAAGAAATGGGAAAAATTTAAAAATCATTGTGCCTCCTGCAACCAAAAAGAAATAAAAAAATGAAATAAATAATAAATAAAACTTATACTTAAAAACGGCAAAAAAAAACACTTAAGCATCCGCCCTGAAGAAAAGCCCTTCAGCACCAGCGCAAAAGAAAAATACCAGTGCAATACATAGCTCTCTTTTCAAGAAAGTCAAGTGAAATGGTGGAAAAAATGAATCGTGATTCAGTGGCAGATGAAACCAAGGGTCAACCCGGTAAAAACGGGCTGACCATATCGGGTATTGTCCGGCCATCTCCTCTGACAGCCGGAACAATGCAGCCAGGTTCCTACTTGCTGAAGGGAAGCGAAGAGTGGTGCAGGTTAATCTTCAGGGTGCCATTTTTGTCCTTGACATAGCCGAAGGTATATTCCACCTTAACATCTGTACCGTCGGTCTGGGTGAAAAAATAATTACCCATGGCCACTGCATAGTTGCCCTGGATAGAGGTAGCCATGTTCTCAAAGCGGACATTGGTCCATGGGTGAATGGCGAAACCATGGTCTTCATCATACTTTGCGTTATTGCCGACAAAATAGGAGAGGGCACCTTCCCTATCTGGTCGAAACTGGGCATCAGCGGCCTTGGTCGGTTTAAAAAGAACCTCCCCAGCCTCGAAATAATAGAGGGTGTCAAGATGTTTTTCTGCGGCCTTGACATAATCGCCTTTATCGAGAAATGCCTTGCCTATGGCTACAATTCCGTTACCCCATATTTCCTGAGCTTGTGCTACTTCTTCCTTGCTGATCTCTTGCATTGTTCTGCTCCTTTACACAGCTAAATTTAATATGAATAAGATTAAGCAAAAACCTACTGCAGATAGAGAAAATTTGCAAGGGGCGACAATACGGCCAGTGGCCAATGACATGCGGGATTAACTTGACATTTTCCTTAAAAAAATGAATGTATAACTATACAGTGTTGAACCTGACCCTTTTTTAATCATACCTTGACAGTCAAAATATGATGTTTTTTTCCCGCAAACCCAAGCACCCGCCCAACCGACCCAGCGGCCCATCGACTTGCGTCATCGGCGATGTCCACGGTTGCATCGTCTCCCTGATAGCCCTGCTGGAGAGAATTGATGGTGAGGCAGAGACCTATATTTTTCTTGGTGACTATATAGATCGCGGCCCGAACTCAAAAGAGGTGATTGACTGCGTCCTCGACTTCAAGGCGCAACAAAAAAAGGTCATTACCCTGCTGGGCAACCATGAATTCATGCTCCTCAACTACCTTGCCGGGCATGACGATGATATCTACCTCCAAGCTGGAGGGGTGGAGACGCTGTCCAGTTACGGAATTGACCCTGAAGATGGTTTTGAGAAGGTGCGACTCCAGTTCCCGGACAGCCATGTTGACTTCTTCAATCAGCTCCTCCTCACCTGGGAGGATCGTCACGCCTATTATGTCCATGCCGGCCTGCAACCCAAGGTTCCCCTCTGCAACCAGCACCGTGACTGCTGTTTATGGATCAGGGAGCCGTTTATTCGCAGCAGTTACAAATTTGAAAAACCGGTAGTTTTCGGCCACACAACCTTTAAAAAGCCACTGGTGCAAAAAAACAAGATCGGTATTGATACCGGCGCAGTCTATGGACGGAGATTGACCGCACTGCTGCTGCCGGAACGGGAGTTTATCTCGGTACCTGGGGAACAGGAGCATCCTTATCCTCTGCCCAGCGTTTAATAACTGTATATTAGTTTTCCCTTTTCCTTCAACCCGGCACCAAAGACACCATGAAACAGTTCATCTTTGTACTATCGTTGATTCTCTGCCAGACAGCCATTGCAGCTGCCTCCCAACCATCCCGGAAAAACGACCCTCTTGTATTGGAAACGGTACAAGCCCTTAAGACGGCCATGCGCAGCATGAATGTACCTTTTATCAGTAACTTTGGCCAGGTGGACGCACGGGTTGCCTTTTATGCCGATACCTTTGGCGGTCGGGTGTTTGTGACGAAAAAGGGTGAGATCGTCTATGCCCTTGCTGGCAGGAGTACCCATTCCCGTGCCAGGGAAGTGCCGGGGTTTGCAAACTATCCGCATACCGAGCGTCCTGGTCATGAACCTGGACGGAGCAACAGGATCGGAGGCGTGGCCCTGCGCGAACGGTTCAACTATGCAACTCAGGAGGATCGGGTGAACAGCACGGTAAAGGGTTATGCCGCACCCAGTTCCACGGTCAACTACTTTCTCGGTAACGATCGATCCCAATGGAAACGCAACATACCAGCCTTTGATACGGTGAGCCTGGGCGAAATTGCCCCCGGGATTGATTTGCATCTCCGGGCCTATGGGGAAAACGTGGAGAAACTGTTCCACGTCCGACCAGGAGCTGATTCCTCCCGAATCCGGGTCACCCTGCAGGGAGCCGAATCGTTCCGGGTTCTGGACACGGGAGAGCTTGAGGCTGCTACTGCGCTGGGACCGGTGCGTTTTACTGCACCCATCGCCTTTCAGGAGGGAGATAACGGTCGGGAATATGTGGAGGTGGCCTACCGGGTCAAGGGTAACGAATACTCTTTTTCCGTAGCAGAATATGATACCAGGCGTGAACTGGTCATTGATCCGTTGCTGGCCTCCACCTTTTTCGGCAGCTCGGGAACGGGAGGGGAGGAAGAAAATAGCTGCCCATCCCTTGCCCTTGACGGCTCGGGAAATATATATGTTGCAGGTCTAACCTCGTCACCCCGCTTCCCGACCACTGCCGGGGCCTGGGACGCTGCTCTGGGCGGTGATTTTGACATCTTTATCTCCCGTTTCAACCCTATCCTGAGCACTCTTGAGGCATCAACCTTTCTGGGCGGGTCGTTTGAAGAATATTTCCCCTCCCTTGCCCTTGACAGTTCGGATAACGTCTATGTCACTGGCCGGACTGATTCCGCCGACTTTCCGACCACTGTCGGAGCCGGGGACAGAATCCTTGACGGCCTTAGCGATGCCTTTGTCTCCCGTCTCAACCCAGATCTGACCGCTCTTGAGGCATCCTCCTTTCTAGGCGGATCGTCTAACGAGTACGCCTCTTCCCTTGCCCTTGACGATTCGGGCAACGTCTATATTACCGGCCATACCTCTTCCCCGGACTTTCCGACCTCAACTGCAGCATTGGACGATACCCTGGACGGAAACACCGATGTCTTTGTCTCCCGTTTCAATCCCATCCTGACTGTTCTTGAAGCCTCGACCTTCCTGGGTGGATCGTCCGACGACAGTGGGCTGTCCCTTGCTATTGACGGTTCCGGCAACGTCTATGTCCAAGGCAACACCTCTTCCCCTGACTTTCCCACCATTTCCGGGGTCTGGGACGAAACCCACAACGGCGGTTCCGACTATTTTATCTCCCGCCTCAACTCGGATCTGACCATTCTGAAAACATCCACCTTTCTGGGGGGATCGTCTTCAGAACTACCTTTCTCCAATGCCCTGATCCTTGACGGTTCAGGCAATGTTTTTGTCACTGGCGAAACCTGGTCCTCTAATTTCCCGACCACTTCCGGTGCCTGGGACGAGACCATGAGCGGCTCTTCGGATATCTTTGTCTCCCGTTTCACCCCCACTCTGACTATTCTTGAAGCTTCCACCTTCCTGGGCGGCTCGTCTGGAGAGTATATCCCCTCCCTTGCCCTTGATGGTTCGAGCAACATCTATGTCACGGGTCTGACCTATTCCTCCGACTTTCCGACCACCGCTGGAGCATCGGACGAAACCTTTCAAGGCGGTGGGGATGTCTTTATCTCCTGTCTTACCTCCGACTTGACTGTTCTGAGATCCTCCACCTTTCTGGGAGGTTCATCTCAAGACTGTTCCACCTCCCTTGTCCTTGACGAATTTGACAACGTCTATGTCGCCGGCGAGACCAGATCCTCAGACTTTCCGATCATGCCAGGTGCCTGGGACGAGACCCTGGACGGTAACACTGGCATCTTTATCTCCCGTCTTGTCCCTGGACTGAGCTGGACGGAATGGTCCACATACCTCGGTTCAACTCCGGGCGAAAGCCGGTTGGCCGTTACCGTTGATCCGGCTGGTGCAACCTTTGTCGCCGGCCGAACCTGGTCCGCCGACTTTCCAGTTTCAGCCGGGGCCTGGGATATGGATCAGAACGGGAACTGGGATATCTTTATCTCCCGACTCCTCCCCGACCTGACCGGGCTGGAAGCCTCCACCTTTCTGGGCGGCTCGTCTAACGAGAACTCCCCCTCACTGGCCCTTGACGATTTGGGCAACATTTATGTCGCAGGGCAGACCCTTTCTGACGATTTTCCAACGAGTGCCGGAGCCTGGAACACGACTCGTAACGGCGATTCTGACATCTTTGTCTCTCGTCTCACCTCCGGGCTGACTGATCTGGAGTCCTCCACCTACCTGGGCGGCTTATCCGACGAGCATGACCCCTCCCTTACCTTTGACGGATCAGGCAGCGTCTATGTCACGGGCACAACATGGTCTTCCGACTTTCCAACTACTGCCGGGGTGTGGGACAACACCATGAACGGCGAGTCCGACATCTTTGTCTCCCGTTTCATCCCCGGCCTGACCGGCCTGGAATCCTCCACCTTTCTCGGAGGTTCATATTCCGAGGATGAACCCACCCTGGCTCTGGACGGATCGGGTAACGTCTATGTTGCGGGAACAACCTGGTCCCATGACTTCCCAACCACTTCCGGGGCCTGGGACGAGAGCAAAAACAATATTTGCGATGTCTTTATCTCCCGTCTCCTTCCTGACCTGACAAGCCTGGAAGCCTCTACCTTCCTGGGCGGCAGCTCATCGAGCGATGTATTCTATTATCCCTCATTGGCCATTGACTGGTTCGGCAACGTCTATGTTGCAGGGCAGACCAGTTCCTCCAATTTTCCGGTTACTGCCGGAGCCTGGGATGAAACCATGGACGGCAGGTATGATGCCTTTGTCTCCCGTTTCAACCCTGGGTTGACTGATCTGGAAGCCTCCACCTTCATAGGCGGCTCGTCAGGCGAGTCCGGCATTTACCTTGCCATTGACGGTTCCGGCAACGTCTATGCAGCGGGCATGACCTGGTCTTCTGATTTCCCGTCCACTGAAGGAGCCTGGGATGAGACCCATAACGGCTCTACCGACCTTTTCGCTGTCCAGCTCTCTTCTGACCTGTCCGCACTCTACAGCAGCACCTTTGTGGGCGGTACAGAAGAGGATCAACTCCATGGCATGGTTCTCGGTTCTGATGATGCACTGGTCATGGTCGGCAGAACGTTTTCCCGCGACTTCCCCACCACCTCCAGGGTCTTTGATAATGACAACTCCGAGGGTGATGATGGGTTTCTAGTAAACCTCCATCTTGGATAGCTGTCGAACATATACTTCCAAGGTACCGGCATCGGCACGGTTACCCTTGACCAGCACGACATTGACATGAATGTGGACGGCTGCGAGGTGTAT
>DAOVTM010000233.1 GCA_030633145.1 Desulfobulbaceae bacterium | reverse complement strand
TACCATTCAGTCTGTACAGGAAAAGCACGAAAAAATTCGATATCGGCTTACATATCCAAATCTTGAGGTTAGAACAGCATTCAGTGAGCATCTTATTGGATATCTGACGCAAAATTTTACCCATATTACCAGAAATGAAGATACTCTCCTGGATGCCCTTCATGGTGGAGATCTTCTACTTCTAGAGCAGGGAGTAAAAGCCCTGTTCGCAAGCATCTTGTATAATAATTTTACCAATAATTCCATCCAGAATTACGAAGGCTATTACGCAAGTGTCATTTACGCCTATTTTTCAGCACTTGGCTGTGATGCGCTGATAGCTGAAGATCATACCAACAAAGGCAGGATTGACATCACTCTCAGGGTGGAGGAAAAAATTTATATCTTTGAATTTAAAGTTGTTGATGAGGATACTCTGAGTAATACAGCTTTACAGCAGATCAAGGAGAAACAGTATGCTGAAAAATACCAGGGGCAGGGGACGATTTATCTTGTAGGGATTGAGTTTAGCAAAAAAGAACGTAATGTGATTGGCTTTGAGTGGGAAAGAGAATGCTAACCTTGAAAAAACTTCCCATAGGCATCCAGACGTTCCACACAATACGAGAAGACAACTATCTCTATGTTTGATAAAGACCGGGATTGCCCTGGACTTGATTGAAAACGGCACCTACTATTTTCTGTCCCAGCCCCCGTCGTTTTGGCAAAAGTCTTTTCATTTCCACCCTGCAAGCCCTGTTTGAAGGCCAAAGAGAGCTGTTTGCCGGTTTGACTGCCCATGACAACTGGGATTGGGACATAAAATATCCGGTTATTAAACTTAGTGTTCCTGGTTCCCAAGCTCCAGCTTGGGAACAATGCCTCGGAAGCTCCAGCTTCCCGGCTATTACGAGAAGCTGGAGCTTCTAAAAATAGGCTCCCAAGCTGGCGTTCGGAGTCTGCGCTTACCTGGGAGCCAGATTCCTCTGGTTCCCACGCTCCTGCGTGGGAACTATGAATGACCGCTCCAGCGGTCGATGCGAGACAGACGGAGTCTCGCAAGCTCGCTTACCTGGAGCGTCCAGTTTCCGTTCCCACAGACGGAGTCTCGCAGGCTCGCTTACCTGGAGCGTGGGAACGAGAGGTAGTGAAGAAATGTCCCGGCTAAAGTTGGTAGCCACAAATTCTTTTTGATTACAAATTCTTTTTGATTACAAATTCTTTTTCCAGTCTTTTTTCAATACCGGCACTGTCTCAACCTGAGCCGCTGCCCTTTTAAACAGGCTAAACAGGCAACACCATGAATCTCACAATTATTTCAAAAACCGTTACAGACCATTTTAGCGACTTTGACTTTTCCCAGCTGGAAAAGGAGGACAGGGAGATCATACCCGTTGACCATCCTCTTGATCCTGAAGCAGTTGCAAAGATATACAAAGAGAAACAGCCAGACAGGGTAATCCTGGCTCTGCCCGATCCTTTGGGACACTCCCTGAAGGAACATGGAAAACTCACCACCCTTATAGAGCATCAGGGAGTGAATCCCGCCCAAATTGCCTTTATCAACCTCAATGAAATCTTCATCACCGCTGAAAACAGCGATGATGCCCTCTCCCGCCTGCAAACCCAGTTGCTGCTGGCCGAATTCAGGTTGGAGAACACCCCGCAGTATCCGCTGGAGATCTACCCGCCTGAGAAAGAGTTAATCCTGCTGGGTCAACCACCCGACAAAGGCTTTCTTGAATACCTTAGGGAAAACAAAGTTGCCTTTCAATCGGTTCTCGATACAGACAGTGGAGATGGTGCCGGTGTTAAAATCATCGAGTTCCAAGGATTTACAGGAAATTATACCCTTGACTGGAAACAGGATAGCAGCAAAAAACAGGCCAGGGGATGTGCCTTGGTTATTTTTCCTGACAGCTTAACTGATGAGCAGAAGGAGGAGGTTGGCACTGCACTCCGCTACCCCATGCTCAACAGTACCTTTCTGGCCCCGGACAACAGACGCTCCCATAAAAACGGTGTCTGGCTGGTGCAGACCCTCAAGGAGCTGCAAACCGCACTACTGACGATCAAGCCCATCTGTGACGGGAAGGAAGTCACCACCTTTATCGAATCAGCCACTGTTGACCCCACCCGCTGCGGGCTCTGCGGCACCTGCGTAAAAACCTGCATGTTCAATGCCAGTACCCTTGATACAGAGCAGCAAACCTCGGTGGTTGATCCGGCAAAATGTGTGGCCTGCGGCAACTGCGTCACAGCCTGTCCCACCCAGGCAAGGGATCTGCCGAGCTACTCCAACTCTTACATGCACGGCCTGATGCAGTCCCTGCATGGATTTACACAGGCCGATGGAACTCGTTTACTGGTCATTGCCTGCGAGTCCAACGGCTATGCGGCTGTCAATCATCTTGCCAATGAAAAGATCAAGGTATCGCCGTCCTGCATGTTTCTACAGGTTCGCTGTGGTGCCAGGATTGAATCTTTTCTGGTGCCTGTGACCTTAAAGGCTGGTTTTGACGGTATCGCTATCCTGATCTGTGCCCGGCATGAGTGTCGCAATATCGTGGGCAGTCTTGATCTGGAGCGTCGCCTCAACCTGTATAGATCTGTTATGAAGGCCAACCGCATTGAGCCGGGCAGGCTGCGTATTATTCCGGTCTCAGAGCGTAAACTGGACTCTGTGCCGGCTGTATTGAATAAATTCGCTGACTATCTGGCTAACCTTGAATCACCGGAAGGTTCCATTTTCAGTTTATAAAAACTTTTGTTTATAAAAAGGAATAAGCATGAGTGAGCAAAAACCAACTGTAGCCATCGGGCTGTTGAGCGGCTGTTTCGGCTGCCTGATGAGCTTTCTTGATCTGGCCGATGACCTGGCAGAAGTGTTCAACCTGATTGAGTTCAGACGCTGTCCCTTTAACGATGTGCGTGAGCTTGAACACGTCACTGTGGGGATGCTGGAAGGAGCCTTATCCACTGATCATGACATGAAACTTGCCAAAGAAATGCGGGAAAAATGTGATGTCCTGGTCTCCCTGGGAACCTGCCCCAGCTATGGCGGAATTCCGGGAATGCGTAACTTCCAGGACAGTAAAACCATCTGCGAGGATGTTTATGGGAGGCGGGTACCGGATGATGAAGAGCTTCCCCAACTGCTGCCCGCAGTCGTTACCCTGGCCTCGGTGGTCAAGGTGGACTATTTTATCCGGGGTTGCCCTCCCACCACTGAAAAGATTAAGGAAACACTGGTAGCAATCCTGGAAGGGAAAAAAGTCCCGGAAAAAACCAGGAACCTCTGTGTTGAATGTCCGAGAACCAAGGAGTCCATCCTTACTCCCAGGCGGGGTTTCCTCACCCAGGGAGTACGTTCGGTCATGGAACTGGACGAGATCGACCCGACCCGTTGTTTTCTCGAGCAGGGGGTAGTGTGCATGGGTCTGGTTACAGTGGAAGGCTGCAATGCCCGCTGCCTCGGAGACAACATGCCCTGCCGGGGCTGCATGGGGCCGGTTCCGGGGGTACCAAGCCAGGGCAATAAACTCATTGATGCCGTTGCGACCCTGATTCCATCCGGTGCGTTGATGTTCTTTGAAGACAGTGTCGGTATTGCGTTCAGATATACCCATGCTGCGGATGAGTCCATGCGCAAATAATTGATCAACGAAAATTGATAATTGATAATTACCGGTTGCCTTCACAGGCAACGCTCATCAGAACAGGCTGACAAATGGAAAAACTAAAGATATCTCCGGTTAGCAGGATAGAGGGAGAAGGGCAGATCACGATTTATGTCGATGATAACGGAAACATAGAGCGAGCGAGGTTCCAGATGTTGGAGTTTCGCGGCTTTGAGGAGTTCCTGAAACAGCGACCCATCTGGGAAATGCCGTTGATCACCAGCAAGATCTGTGGTATCTGCCCTATTCCCCATCACCTGGCTGCGGTCAAGGCAGCAGAGGCGGCTCTGGGAGTCAGCGAAATCCCTCCCCTGGCCATCAAACTGCGAAAACTCCTTCTGGATGGAGGCAGTATCCAGGATCATGCCCTGCACTTTATCTACCTTGCCTTTCCCGACTTTGTCTTTGATGCCAGCGAGGTAAAACCGGAAAAGAGAAGTGTCATCGGTTTATTCAAGGATTATCCTGATCTGGTCAAAAAAGGCATCTTTTTGAGAAAATTCGGGGTTACCCTGGCAGAGGCCGTGGGTGGTCACTCTATTTATCCCACCACCGCCATTCCGGGCGGCATGAGCCGACCCATTGATGAGCAAAAGAGGACACAGCTGCTGGACATGCTCGATGAGGCATTGCAATATGCGGAAGAAACCGCCAAGCTGGCATGGAAGGCCACGGTTGGGCTCTCGAAAAAGTATCCGGCCAATTTCAGTTCAAAGTTCATGGGTCTCTCCAGGGACGGCAACTGCGCCCATTACGACGGTTCAATAGTAGTCATAGATGAGGCTGGAAAGGTCAATTCCCGTTTTGAAGCCGATGATTATGAAGTTTATATTGAGGAAAGTGTTGAACGGGACAGCTGGGGCAAATTCCCCTTTCTCAAGAAACAGGGGGTTCGGGACGGAGTCTATCGGGTAGGCCCCATGGCACGACTCAACATTGCAGAATCCATTAACGGTGAGTCTGCCACCAAATGGCTTGCCAAGTACAAGGAACTCGCAGGTAAAAAGCCGAACCAGCATCTATTCAGCTACCATCTGGCCAGGTGTATTGAGCTGGTCTCCCACCTGGAAGCGGTGGGTCAGGTTTTGCAGGATCAGAATATTACAGGTAAGGAAGTACGTACTCCGGTACAACGGGCTGCCGGAGAAGGGGTTGGAGCGGTTGAGGCACCCCGTGGCACCCTGATTCATCATTACAGATGCAATGACAAGGGAGTAGTTGAATACGCCAACCTGATCGTACCCACGACCCATAACAACTTTGCCCTTAATGCCAGCCTGGCCGAAGTTGCCGAGGAAGTAGTCAAGGATGGAAAACTGGACGACAGAGGCACCCAGCGGATGGAGATGGCTGTCCGTGCCTATGACCCCTGTTTGAGTTGTGCGACCCACGCATGGACACCGGACAAGAAGAATGGTGCGCAGATTAAGATAGTCCGTACCAGCGAGCAAGAGGAGATGCGATGAATCACGAAAAAATTCACGGAAAACTTCGCAAAACCTATTCCCAGATCGTCGGCTCTTACCTGAAGAACCGGTTTGGAGCCCAGATCGGCAATAGAATCAACGATGGGGTTTTGAGTGCAGAAATAACCGGCTCCCTTGACGAGAGGGAAGCCTTTGCACAAATGCTGACCCTAACTAAGGAATTCAAACTGGCGGGCTACCCTGTCCTGGAGCTGGTACTTGACCGGGCAGAGCAGGAGAGCTTTTCGGAACAGCTTCTCAAGGACTATGAACGAAGCACGACCCCTTCCGGGCATGCCCTCTCATTTGAGAAAATTTTCAACAAGTTCATTGCCCCGGATCTGGAGGATATCCTGGGGAGCGAACTGGTTACCCGAACCAGGGATGTCTATCTACGTGCTATTGCCCGACATCCAGGCATTCCGGATCGGGAACGTTTTTACGAGGGGATGAGAACGGTTTATGAGTTAATTCCCGATATCTGGAGTGCTGATGAGTTCCAGGAAAAGGTTGAATCCCTCCAGGAAACCCATTTCGAGGAACCGGCTGAGGACAAAACCGCTGAGACAGAACAGGAGAACGGCGATAGCGATATCTCTGAAGCAGTGATGGAGATCATTATTGCAGATCTTGCTGATATTCTTGGAGAGGGAGAAACCCTGCACATCATCATAAACTCTGCCAAGGAAGGGTTAACCGGCATTTACCGTAACGAAGAAGAACGGTTCACCAGCTTTATATATAATATCCTCCATGACGACTTTATCTCCATCATGTTTGATCAACACTGGATTGAAGACAAAGAGGGGGAATGGCTTAATGCCTTTTTTGTACGTAAGGCGGTCGCCTGAAGTACTGATTCAGAACATACCACACGACCAGACTATCAACGCAAGCAAAGAAAACCACATCCTCTCTTGTTCAACTTATCGCTCCGGAAATATACAAAATTTATGGCATCCTTCATTTACCAGTTAACACTTTTTTCATCAAGCTGCTCGTGCTGGTGCGTAAAACGCACCCTACATCTTTGTAAAAACGGGACGTTGTAGGGTGCATTTTATGCACCAAAAATGGTTGCAACCTTGAAAGTGTCAACTACTTTTGCATCAATATGAAAGATGCCAGATTTATCAACCGATTCTTCTAACTATGACGGACTATATTTATTTGAACCCCAGGATTTGTGGAAAATTAACCATTAAAATCAGATAGTTAAGATGATTGACATTTACTCTGGTTCCCACGCTCCTGCGTGGGAACTATGAATGACCGCTCCAGCGGTCGATGC
>DAOVTM010000299.1 GCA_030633145.1 Desulfobulbaceae bacterium | reverse complement strand
TTTTTCTTCCATTGCCTACTCCTCAAATTGCATTCAAAAACTCATATTATTTCTTAACAATATATTCTACATTATGCTGCTGCTCAAAATCAGCATCTGACGACACAATCCGACAGTTATGTGCTCGTGAGGTAGCAACAATAATCGCATCTGCCATGGCCAGCTTCTCCTGTAAGGCAATATCACCAGCAGCCACAGCCAAGGTGTCATCGAGTGGGATAACCTGAGAATTTTTCATGTACCCGACAGCAAGCAAAGCCTTTTCCTCACCAGCTTCTCTTTTGAGAACTTTATAAACTTCATAAAGAATAATTGCCGGGATGAGAATTTCATCGGAGTCAACAAGATATTCTTTATACTTATCAGCCAGTTGACCATCGGTAAACCACTCTAACCAACCGCATGAATCTACAATAATTATATGATACGATCCTGTTTTTCTCGGTAGTTGTGGATTTTCACACCTGGAGCAATACCCCTTAACTCATCAAGTGATGCCTGTGGGATAAGAATGAGCATCCTGTCCTTTTCAATAACCGTCAGTTTTTGTTTCGGCTTAAGGTGCAGTTTAGTTCTGACGGATTTGGGAATGACAACTTGATACTTGCTTGAAATCGTCATCTGCATAATATTCCCCCTTTAGTTAATCGATAAAGATATTGGGCATCCCTCATAGTTTTACAAAAATAGTCGAAGTCTTCGCTATCTGACACTTTCTGGTGCGTAAAACGCACCCTACCAAAATGCTGTGCATTCAACGAAGTAGGGTGCATTTTATGCACCGGAAAAGGTTTGGCTTATCTTATGAACATAATATCTAAATTTTAATGCATCTATACATGGAGAAAGGCATGTCACTTAACAAAGCCAATCGAAAAGTAAAGAAAAAAGGCCACCCTTGCCAATAATTTTCCGGGGATTCATAAGACTGCTGCTGGAAAAACAGTGTTGAATTATTATCTGGAACACTACTGCCAAGATAGAAAACCAAGGGTAACCGTTCAGGATGTATCTCGATTACAGGATAAAATGTCAGTGCTTCCAATTTTTAAATGTGGATGCCGAGTGAAATAACAGGATGTTTTCCAGAAAGAGTGACCTGTTTTCCCGTCTTGTAAATCTAACAAAATCGAGTGAACGACGGGGAACGCCTTTATCCCCCACCAAGAACAGAAGAAATAACCCGGCTCAACTCCCGTACATCAGCCGGTTTATGAATCGCTGCCCTGAACCCGTATTGCTCATAATTGGCCATAACCGGGTCATTGGAATAGCCGCTGGCAACAATGATTTTTAGCTGCGGATCTATCTCCAGCAATTTCCTGGCAGCCACCTGCCCCCCCATGCCTCCGGGAATAGTTAAGTCCATAACCACAAGATCAACCGGAGTGCCTTGATCCCGCAACTCCTGATACCGGTTGATTGCCTCATCCCCATCCCGAACCAGCACGGGTTCATAGCCAAGGGTGGCAAGCTGATCCTGCACCACCTCCAGGACCATCTCATCATCGTCCATCACCAATATCCTGGCTGTTTTTGCAGCTGGTATCATCTCCAGACGAACATCCTGGTCATCCCTTACTGTTCCCAGGTGGGCTGGGAGGTAAATGGTAAAGGTTGTGCCTTTGCCAGGACTGGAGTGAACCAGTAAATAGCCTTCATGCTTACTGATAATTGAATGGCAGATTGCCAGTCCCAGGCCGCTCCCCTGTTTTTTAGTGGAATAATAGGGGTCAAAAATCTTGTCCAGAATCGTTTCCGGGATTCCGATTCCCGTGTCCTTGATGTCAATACGGACAAACTCTCCCTCATGGATACTGAGCAGGACATCAGCTGCCGGATTCGCAACATTGCTGCAACTGATGGTGACCCTTCCCCCCTCAGGCATGGAGTGGTCGGCGTTGATGACTATATTCTGGATGACCTGGCTGATCTGGCCGGAATCAACATCCACTCTCCACAGATCCTCAGCAAACTGATACTCGCAGAACGTCTTGCTGCCCTGCAGAACAAACCCGGCAGAATCCCTGACCAGTTCAGGCAGGGTTACCGTATCCTTGATCGGTTCACCGCCCTTGGAAAAGGTGAGCAACTGATAGGTAAGTTTTACCGCCCTCTTTACCCCTTTTCTGGCTGAGGCGAGCAGTTTTTCAATTTTGGCATCATGGGCGGGAACCCGATAGCCGAGCAACTCTATATTACCCAGGATTGCGGCAAGTATATTGTTGAAGTCATGCGCAATTCCCCCGGCAAGCACCCCAACTGACTCCAGTTTTCTGATCTTGAGGAGTTCCTCTTCAACCTTTCGCTCATTGCTTACATCCTTGAACACAAGTACCGTTCCAATAATGTTACTCTCCCGGTCGCGGATTGGAGCCCCACTGTCAGCAATGGGGCGTACGGTTCCATCTCTGGATATCAATGCCGAATGGTTTTCAAGCCCAATGGTTTTGCCCAGTTGCAAAACCCGTTGAATCGGACTTGCACAGGTATCACCTGTTTTTTCGTTGATAAGATGAAAGACTTCAGTGGAAGGTACCCCTTGCGCCTCCTTATTTGACCAGCCGGTCAACCCTTCCGCAACCTTATTTAAAAAGGTAACCTTGCCCTCGGTGTCTGTGGTGATAACTCCGTCGCCGATGGAACCCAGGGTTACGGCCAGGGTCTCTTTTTCCTTTTGCAGCTGCCGCTTCTGGCGCAACAGGGTCAGGTGGGTGTTGATACGGAGAAGTACTTCCTTCTCATAAAACGGCTTGCTGATAAAGTCAACGCCGCCTGCCTCAAACCCCTTGATTTTATCCCCCTCCTCGGTGAGTGCAGAAAGGAAAATAATCGGAATATCAGCATTTTTTTTATCTTCTTTCACTGCGCAGCACAATTCAAAGCCGTTCATTCCAGGCATCATGATATCCATCAGGATAATATCAGGCTGCTGTTTGGCTAAAATGTTCAGAGCCTGTTCACCGTTCACAGCGACCAGCAGTTTGTAATCGTGTTCTTTCAGCAGACCAACCAGCATCTTCAGGTTGACGGGCTGATCATCTATAATAAGTATTGTAGCCATTGTTCTTTGTGGGATAAGGAAGAAAAAATAAGGTCGATCGCAACTGAGTATTATCTATTATTTGTCCGGGCAAATCAAGGGATATTTCAAAAGATATTTGAAAAATACTAAAGGGAAAAAATAAAAAAAAGGGAGTTAAGATTGCTCTTAACCCCCTTTGAAGTGGCGTCCCCAACCGGATTTGAACCGGTGTCGCCAGCGTGAAAGGCTGGTGTCCTGGACCAGACTAGACGATGGGGACGTAACTGAATATGTGTAATGGTGGGTCGTGCGCGACTCGAACGCGCGACTCTCTGCTTAAAAGGCAGATACTCTACCAGCTGAGTTAACGACCCTTAGCAATTGTTTCACTTGTTTAACACTTGAACACTTGAGAAAGATTTTTTTACTCTTTTTAACGGACGCTGTCAACAAAAATATAGTATAAAATGAGCAATTGATGTTTTAAATCTTCCTCTCCCCTCTTCTCTCTGCTATGTTGCCATTTGATTTTTTTCTCTTTTTTGCAATTTTTCTTTTTCCAGGCGGGAATTTATTATGGGTTTATCAGCAGGCTCCTCATCATTTACACGTTTTTCAGTTGAAGGAGAGGCACCGGAAAACTTCTGGGACTTTGTTGCCGAGCGGGTGACGGCACACTCCTTTCAGGATATTGATGACACAATTGACGAGTACTCCATCGGCTGGGTGTCGGTGACTGATATGTTTGACTCGGAATTTGCCTACAGTTCCTATGCGGCGGGTGATTATGTGGTACTCTCCATGCGTATTGACGAGCGCAGGGTGTCACCTGCTGTGCTGAAAAAATTCGCCATGAAGGAAGAGGCACGGATGAAAAAGGAACAGGAAATTCCCAAACTGAGCCGTAATGTCCGCCTGGAGATCAAGGAACGGATCAGGGCGGAACTGGTGCGGAAATCTGCGCCCATCCCAGCAATTTATGATCTGTGCTGGAGCCTGAATGATAACACCCTGCTCTTTTTTTCCACCAGCCGCAAGGCTCTGGCCCTGCTGGAGGATCTGTTCAAGGATACCTTTGAGCTGTCCCTGGTGCAGCAGATCCCCTGGAACAGCGGTCTGCACCTTGTTGATGAATCGGATCTGGGCAGGTTGGATGATCTTCGACCGGCGATACTAATCTGATTTGGTTGTCACTGGTACGCTCACTGCACACCAGTAGCAAGAGCGGAATACATCTGCTGAACCCACAGTTCTCGTTGACTACTTTTCCCTTGCCAAACCCTATTGCACATTCATCTTATTGATGATATATACTAATCAACAAGATGAAACATCATGCTCTACAGACATCGTAAGCTGAAGCTGAAAACCTGATATTTTTTGGACAGGTAACTTTACTCTGGTTCCCAGGTAAGCGCAGACATTAAATATTTACGAGGTCTGCTCTATAGACAAGAGAATCAGATACTGTGAGGTTCGCCGAATGCAAACAGCAAGCACCAGCGAATTAATCAAACAGTTTAATATTTCCGTAGCAACTCTAAATAATCAGGCGGAATATATTCGTACCGTGCGGGATGGCATCCCAGGAACCACGGTCAGAAACGCTATTCAAGTTATTGGTAACAGGGAATTATTTATAAGGTTGTTTGACACAACCTCTGCCAACTTGAGTCGCTATTACCATAAAAAAAAGCTTAACCGGATAGACACTGAAGAATTACTGGACACACTCAGGGTTTTCTTGGAGGCTGTTACCATCTGGGGTGATATTGACCAGGCTCGGGATTGGCTCAACACATCAGTACCTGCTCTGGCAGGAGAAAAACCAATCAACCTGTTTGATACATTTGAAGGGCGCAACTGGGTGCGGCAAATATTGCGCAAGATACAATCTGGTGAATTCAGTTAATGCGCCTCTATCGTATATGTCCAGAGTGCTATTTAGAAAAATATGACGGCCTTGGAGCAAGTTACCAAGATGGAGCGAGATGAAACAGCACCGGTACCCCAGCACTCTATTTTGCCCTGTCGCCTGCTACCGCCTTGCTGGAAATGGCGAATTACCTCCCCTCACCGCAACTCATACCAGGCGATTATCGCCTTGGTGTTTTCCAGGTATCTAAAGAAATATTGGTCAACGAGTTGGCTGATGATGAGCTTCCTGCCGATTGGGCGCAATACCCATATCCCTTTTCAACCCACCTCACCCAGACAGGGATAAAATCACCCTGATCAGAACCATAACTGATCTTTTTAACCAAAGAGTTTTCAGTGGAATCTGATTCGGTTGTGGTTGGGTGACTATACC
>DAOVTM010000340.1 GCA_030633145.1 Desulfobulbaceae bacterium | reverse complement strand
TACCTCACGCCCGGCCCACTCTGGTGGGCCTTGCAACATGATAGTGCAGAAAAGCTGGATACAAAGAATATCTCTCACCCTGACCTGGCGACAGGAAGCGAGCATCCACGCCTTTTTTCCAACAATGTCCTGCTCCTCATCGACGAGATCGACAAGGCAGACCGCTCCGTACCCAACAGTCTGCTGGAGGCCCTGGACGATTATAGCTTTACAGTCCCCTATACCGGTGAAACCATCACTAGTCCATCAGTGGAAGACCGTCCCCTGGTCATCATCACCACCAATGATGAACAGCAGCTCCCACCGGCATTTATCCGCCGTTGCCTTGTACTGGATATTATTCTCTCCCCTGAAGAAACGGAGTTTGTTAACACACTCACCAGCCGGGGCAAAGCCCTGTTTAAGGATACTGATTGTTTTGACCCTGATACCACCTGCCAAAAGGTTGCTGAAATGTTATATAAAAAACGTATAGAAGTACAGGCATCCGGCTCACCCTATCTTCCCGGTCAGGCTGAATACCTTGACCACCTGGCAGCAATAGAGGCCATGCGCCTGTTTGACCAGAAAACCTCTGAACAGGATGCAATAGATCAGCTTGCAGATCTGGCTTATGGGAAGAACAAGAGCAGATGACAGATTCAGGAAAAATCCAGCTCTTGCAGCAACTGCAACAGGCCATCCCTGATGCCTCCAGAGAGGAGCTTGCCGCCCTGTTACAGCTTGAAATCAGACCGGCAACCGCAACAAAAGCGAACAAAAAGCCAGCAGACGATCCTGCCCTGCCCATTGGCGGTGCCATTGATATTGACAAAACCCGGCCAGACAGCAGCCCGGACTATCCGCCCGAAAACAAAGAAGTCCCCTTCCTCTATCTCCATGGCTATGAGCAGAAAGAGGAGGCAGAGGAAGCAAGTGATATGCCAGATACATACCGCAACGCAACCCTGTTCAAAAAAACCATCCCCTCCAGTCCCGGCTCTGAAATTGACCCGGAACCGTTGACCCCATGGCAGGAGATATGGCCAGTTCTGCATACAATTTTTGCCCGGCAGACTACTACAAAACGGCTGGACATAGAGAAGATCATCCGTAAAAAAATCAAACAGCAGCCAATCACTGCCATCCCCTGGCAGGAAAAAAAACAGTGGCCCGGCGAGATTGTCCTCCTTGCCGATTTCAGCCCCCATCTCAGCCCCTATTTCAAGGATTACCTTGCAGTAGTTGAACAGATGACGGCCTGGTTTGGTGACCGGATTCAAATAGTTGTCTGCGTTGATTCAGAAGAGCAGCATTTTATCTATCAGAACAGGTTCCATGAAGAATTTCCCATCAGGGAGGAAAATCTCTCTATTCTCTATCTCGGTGATCTGGGATTTCTTGACAAACAGGGCATCAGCTCTGCCTGCTATTATTATCTCGGCGAGGAACTGCACAGGCTCCATGCCCACATTGAAGCACTGCTTACGGTTGCCCCCTCAGATTATGACCGCTCCCTTGGCCGGTTTTTTCATTTTCATCACTGGGATAGAACTATTGCCGCTCCCGTCACAGGGGCATCTGGCAGCAGGGAAGCCCGCTTCAGCATCAGCAGGCAGCAGGTCAACGAGTTACTCACTGCCCTGTCCCCGGCCTTTGAGCTCACCCCTGCCCTGGTTCGTAAGATGCGGCACCAGCTGGGACTAAATGTTTCCGTGGAAAGCCTGGTTCTGCAGGATGAGGCACTGAAAGGCAATGGTCTCAGCTATCAGTGGCAGAGCGAAAAGAGTCGTCAACAGTGGCAGGACAGGCTTGCAGCCCTGGCTGAAAGTCATCCCAGAGCAGGAACCATGCCTCAGTTATGGAAGATCATAGAAAAATTTGAAACCCGTCTCCCCCTGGAGCTGCAAATTGAGCAGCGGCAAAAGGCAGGACAGTCATTAAATGAGACACAGCAATCCTTTCTCCATTCTCTGGTACGATCCATATACCAGAATACACTGGAACAGGACAACGATGAGCTGGTCTTTGCCTGGCTTGATCGTTTAGTAAGGAAACGAGCAGGGGATGAACAATGGTATGACGAGTTTGAGATCCTGTTTTACTGTTACTGGTCCAAGAAAAAACCAAGGAATATCCCAAAAAATATTGACCTGACGAGCATCCCCCGCTGGATAACTGCTCCTGAGAGAGAGTATTGGCTTGAAACCGTAATCATTGAAAATAGAATTTGTTTTTCCGGCAAAGATCTTTCCTTTGCACAATCATTGCCAATGACAATCCCATCCTTTCAGGCCAACAGTCACAGTCAGGTGACCCTGTTCAGCCGGGACTTTACAAAGGGGCAGAAATATACCCTGCCCCTGGATGGTAACCTGGAACTCCCGGATGGACTGCAAGAGTGCCGCATTGAAACCAGCAGGGAGAGCTATTTCTTAAAAACCATGTCCTGCCCTGCCTGGGCCTCAGCAATCGGCAGGGATCAATACGGCTTGTTTGCGGAGGTAACCGTTAATAAGGTCTGCTTTGTCATGCGCTGGCTGCCGCCTGGAACATTTATGATGGGTTCGCCTGAGGATGAGCCGGAACGGTATTCAGACGAGGGGCCGCAGCATGAGGTGCATTTCAAAGAGGGGTTCTGGCTTGCTGAGACTGCCTGTACCCAGGAACTGTGGTATGCAATAATGAAAAAAAATCCCAGCAAGTTTGACAACGACACGCAAAACCCTGTTGAAAATGTCACACGGGAAATGGTGCTGCACTTTAGAGACCAACTGAACAGCCGCTTGCCGGGGCTGAACATGCGGCTGCCATCCGAGGCGGAATGGGAGTATGGCTGCCGGGCCGGGACAACCACTCCGTTTTGGTTTGGAGAAGCGTTGGATACGGACAAGGCGAATTATAACGGAGAGTATCCATATAATAATGGTGCAAATGGCATAAAAAGAGGTAAAACGATGCCGGTAAAGAGTTTTCATGCCAATCCTTGGGGGTTGTACCAGATGCATGGCAATGTATGGGAGTTATGTATGGATTTTTGGCATGATGATTACACTCCTGACTCTACTACAGATGACCCTGCACCGACTGACGGCTCTGCCTGGCAGGGAGGTGATACTGATAAACCCGTGTCTCGTGGCGGTTCCTGGCTCCTCAACGGTCGGTACCTGCGTTCGGCTTCCCGCCGCCACTGGCTGTCCTTCGCCCGCGACCACCTCGGCTTTCGTCTTGCCCGAGGTCCTGAAGGACAAGCCAGGTAACAAGTAAAACAGGGCGGGACAATCCTCCCCTCGTTCCCACGCTCCAGCGTGGTAATGCCGTAAGGACGCTCCAGCGTCCCTGCAAGACACCGATAATCAAGCACTCGAAAAAAAAACACGCTGGAGTAAGCAAGCCTGCGAGACTCCGTCTGTGGGAACCAGAATGTGTGGGAACGAGAGTATTTCCTACCCAGGTTCCTACGCTCCAGAGTTCGAAAATAAAGTCACGCTCCTGCGTCTGTCATAGGACGCAGGCGCGTCCAAGTTGCATTCCCACGCTGGAGCGTGGGAACGAGGCTAAAACGCTGGAGCGTGGGAACGAGGCTAACGAGAGTAAACAAAATAACCAAACAAAACAAAGACCAACAAATGGGACGCAGCAGATACAAAATAACAGAACCAAGTCAAGTCCATTTTATGACCTGTACCCTCATCAACTGGACACCAATTTTCACCCGTCCAGGCACTGTACAGATTTTACTTGATTCATTTTCACATTTGCGTAAGACTAAAGGATTCAAACTCTACGGCTTTGTTATTCTGGAAAACCTGCAAAAACAGATGAGTTCGTTCAAATCCTATACCGCAAAAATGATAATCCGGTATCTTGAGCAACACAGGGTAAACCGACTGTTGGAACAGCTATCCTTGTATAAAAAAGCGCATAAAACTGATCGTCAATATCAGGTATGGGAAGAGGGAGTTCACCCTCAACTGGTGCAAAATGAAACCATGCTCAGGCAAAAACTCGATTATATTCACCAGAATCCGGTTAAACGTGGGTATGTTGAGCAAGCTGCGCACTGGCGGTATTCCAGTGCCAGTAATTATGAATATGGTCATGGCGTGCTTGATGATGTGTTTATTGATTGGGGTTGATGAACAAGAGGGTTCGCTTAGTTTTCTCCTCGTTCCCAAAGACGGAGTCTCGCAAGCTCGCTTACCTCCATCGGCAATGGTAGGACGCTGGAGCGTCCAAAGACGTTACCACGCTGGAGCGTGGGAACCAGAGGTGAGGTAGTGAAAAGCAATAATCCCCTGCTTCCTGAATATTTCCCTGAAACCTGGGCAGCCGGATACGGCCAGGATGACTACGGCCTCTGGCAGTCTGTGTATCTGGATGCAATTGAGCTACGGTTTCGCTGGATGCCGCCGGGCAGCTTCATGATGGGTTCACCTTATGATGAACCCGAGCGAGATTCAAGCGAGGGGTCGCAGCACGAGGTGACGTTCAAGGAGGGATTCTGGCTGGCTGAAACCGCCTGCACCCAGGAGCTGTGGCAGGCAGTCATGAAAAATAATCCGAGTGAGTTTTCAGATGACTCGCAAAATCCAGTGGAACAAGTCAATCGAGGAAATGTCCTGAACTTTATCGATACACTGAACAGTCATATCCCGAACCTGGAAACTCGGCTGCCCTCTGAGGCGGAGTGGGAGTATGGCTGCCGGGCCGGGACAGCCACCCCTTTCTGGTT
>DAOVTM010000038.1 GCA_030633145.1 Desulfobulbaceae bacterium | reverse complement strand
GATGGCACCATCAGCCGAAAATATGGCGGTACCGGCCTTGGCCTCTCCATTGCCGACGAATTAACAGGCCTGCTCGGGGGTGAAATCCGACTCACCAGCAAGCTTGGTCAGGGGGCAACATTTACCATCCTCCTACCCGAAACCCTGACTCCTTCTCAATACGAATCCGAGAAGAGAGCAGGGAATGACCACGATGAAAACCCGGCTCCGCCTCAAATTTCATCGCCTTCCCTGAAGAGAAGGACAATTAGAGAAGACTCCCAGGGTAATCCCGTAGAAGAACAACAGGTGAAAGATGATCGCAAAAAAATAGGGCCCCATGACAAGAGCCTCCTGATTATTGAAGATGACACAGCCTTTGCCCAGGTACTGGTTGATCTGGCCCATGAACGAAACTTTAAATGTATTATTGCCGAAGATGGCGAAAGTGGTCTTCATTATGCTGATTATTTCCAGCCGGGTGCCATCATTCTTGATATTGGTCTGCCGGGTATTGATGGCTGGCAGGTCATGGACAAGCTGAAAATGAATGCCAAAACCAGCCATATCCCAGTTCATTTCATGTCAGCCGCTGACAAATCCCTTCAAGCAAGAGAGAAAGGTGCTATTGGCTTTCTCACCAAACCGATAAGCATCGACAAGGTCCAGGAGGCCCTGGGCTTACTGGAGGATAAGATCAGTCGCACTGTAAAGAAACTGCTGATTGTGGAAGACCACCAGGTGCAGCGAAGCAGCATGGTTGAGTTGATAAGTGACCCTCATATTGAAATATGCGCAGTGGCAACCGGCAATGAGGCATGGCAGCGGCTCTCTGAAACCGCCTTTGACTGTATTATTCTTGACCTTGGCCTGCCGGACATGGAGGGGTATAAACTGCTTGAGATGATCCAGACGGATGCAACTGTCCAGCAGGTACCGGTTATCATCTATACCGGACGGGAATTGAGCCGGGAAGAGAATAAACTGCTCCGCCGTTACTCCAATGCAATCATCATTAAAGGAGTACAGTCTCCAGAAAGGCTCCTGGCCGAGACCACCCTTTTCCTCCATCAGGTAGAGTCGGAACTGCCGGAAGATAAACAACGAATGCTGGCTATGGTGCATAACCGTGAGGACATCTTTGCCTCCCGAAAAATCCTGGTGGTGGATGATGATATGCGCAATGTCTTTGCCCTGTCCAGCATTCTGGAGGAAAAGGGAATGGAGGTGCTGACTGCTGAAAATGGCAGGATGGCCATGGAAACACTCAAGGACATGCCGGATATAGACCTGGTTCTCATGGATATCATGATGCCGGAAATGGATGGTTTTGAGGCCATGAGGCGCATTCGCTCCCAGTCTCGTTTTAAGAAACTGCCCATTATCGCCCTGACGGCCAAGGCCATGAAAGGAGATCGTCACAAATGTATTGAGGCCGGCGCCAATGACTATCTGGCCAAACCAGTGGACGTTGACCGCCTTTTATCCTTGTTGCGGGTGTGGCTATGCCGATAAATAAGCTCATTTTATCCCTGTTACGGGTGTGACTGTGTCGATACACAAAAAACTTCAAAATGAAAAGATAGAGTTCACTCTCCTGCTTGAGGCCATTTACCATAAGTATGGGTATGACTTTCGCCACTATTCCGTTGCCCATATCAGGAGAAGAATACAACGCCGCCTGACCCTGGATGGGATTGAGAGTATTTCTGCGCTCCAGCATCGCCTCCTCAACGATGAGACTTTTTTTTTCCAGACCGTTTTCCATGATCTTTCCATCAACGTCACCGAGATGTTTCGAGATCCTTCCTTTTACCTGGCCGTGCGTCAAAAGGTGGTGCCAATCCTGGCAACCTATCCTTTCATCAAGGTGTGGCATGCGGGATGTGCCACCGGCGAAGAGATTTACTCCATGGCTATCCTGCTCAAGGAAGAGGGATTATTTGACCGTCTGCAGCTATACGGTACTGATTTCAATGATCTGGTGCTGGAAAAAGCCAAAGAGGGGATTGTTTCAATCAGATCGGTCAAAGAATATACCAGTAACTATCAACTTGGCGGGGGAACACAGTCATTCAGCGATTATTACACTGCCAGATATAGCCATGCCCTGCTGGAGCCTGAACTCAAAGAAAAAATACTCTTTGCCAACCATAACCTGGTCGCTGATCAGGTCTTTGGAGAGATGCAGATGATTGTCTGCCGTAATGTGCTGATCTATTTTGATCAGGAACTACAAAACAGGGTGATAGACCTCTTCTACCATAGCCTCTGCCGGGGAGGCATTCTCTGCCTCGGAGCCAAGGAGAGTTTGCGCCTCTCTGAACAGGAAAATAAATTCAACCGCTTATTGCCTGGTGAACAGATTTACCAGAAGGGTTATGGGACAGACTGAAACAGACAGTGGCAATGGAAAGGCCACCGGAAAGTACGAGGCCGTTGTCATCGGGGTTTCCTATGGAGGACTCAAGGCACTTGAAAACATTCTGCCCATCATTTCCTCTGATTTCCCTGCTCCAATCATGGTGGTGCAGCATCAGGATCCGCTGGCGGATGACTTTCTGGCCAAACATCTGAACAGGCTGAGTCAGGTTCAGGTCAAAGTAGCAGAGGAAAAGGAAAAAGCTGTTGCCGGAGTTGTCTATCTGGCTCCGGCCAATTATCACCTCCTGGTTGAAGATAACCACACCCTCTCGCTTTCGATTGATGAAAAGGTCAACTTTGCCAGACCGGCCATTGATGTCCTATTTGAAAGTGGTGCCGATGCCTGGCAGGCACGGCTCATTGGTGTTATCCTTACCGGAGCTAATCATGACGGGAGTCAGGGACTGCAGCGGATCAAAAAACTGGGCGGCCTTGCCATAGTCCAGGATCCTCAAACTGCCCAGGCTCAGGCTATGCCAGAGTCGGCTCTGGCCGCGACGGAGGTGGACTATGTGTTACAGCTTGGCGAGATTGGATATTTTTTAAACGATATTATAGGAACAGGTACATTCAATGACCAGTAAATCCAACGTCCTTATTGTTGATGACCGCCCGGAAAACCTCTTAAGCCTGGAGGCCATGCTGGAAGATTCAGAGATCAACATTTTTTCAGCATCATCTGGTAATGAGGCTCTGTCCATGCTCCTGAAACACGATTTTGCCCTGGTATTTCTTGATGTCCAGATGCCGGAGATGAATGGTTTTGAGGTAGCGGAACTCATGCGGGCCAGGATGCAGACCAAGACGATACCTATCATTTTTGTAACCGCCATCAATAAAGATCAGGAACATATTTTTAAAGGGTACGAATCCGGAGCCGTCGACTATATCTGTAAACCGATCTTGGAACCACGAGTTTTGCAATCCAAAATGAAGATATTCTGTCAGCTACATAAACAAAAAAAGCTGATAGAAAAACACGTTAAGGAGCTGAACAGCAAAAATACTCTTTTGGAGAAGCAACTGGCCGAGATCAAAACGCTGCGCTCCATCCTTCCCATCTGTTCGGTGTGCAAAAAGGTACGCGATGACCAAGGGTACTGGAATCAGTTGGAATCATACCTCTACCACCATTCAGGCATTGATTTCAGCCACGGCTACTGCCCCGAATGTGGGAAAAAAGCTCTTGCCGAGATACGTGAAAAAATTCGTTCTCAGGAGCAGGAAACACCTCCAGAAAATGAAACGAATAAGCCGTTATCGAGAGAGGAGAGGGAAACAGACTGATGGAAAAATGCCATGTACTCATAGTTGATGACCGCCCGGAGAATATTGTAAGCCTGACAGCCATACTTGACGAACTTGATATCAAGATTATCACGGCCCGATCCGGCAACGAAGCCCTGTCACTGCTGCTGCAATACGATTTCGCAGTAGTACTGCTTGACGTGCAGATGCCTGAGATGGATGGTTTTGAAGTTGCTGAACTCATGCGGGACAGGAAGCAGACCAGCACCATACCCATCATTTTTATCACTGCCATCAATAAAGATCAGGAACATATCTTTAAAGGGTACGAATCCGGGGCTGTGGACTATATCTTTAAACCAATCGAGAAATCGCACATTATCCGGCAAAAGATCAAGGTATTCTGCGATCTGCACAAGGCCAGGAAAGAATCCGAGGAAACGGCTGACACCCTGCGGCTAAGCGAAAAGCAATGGCAGATAACCTTTGATGCCATTGACGATCTGGTGACAATCCATGACGCTGAATTTACCCTGCTCCGGGCAAATAAGGCCATGGGCAGATTCTTTCACAAGAAACCGGAAGAGATTATAGGTAAAAAATGCTATGAGATTTTTTGTTCTCACGATAGAGTATGCGAAAACTGTCCGACCGTTTCCCTGGCTCAGGATCTTCAGCCGCATACAAATGAAGTATTCCACCCTGAACTGAAAAAAACCTTTCTGGTCTCTGCCTCGCCCATTTTTGACGAGGATCATCAATATACCGGCATTATACATATTGCCAAGGATATCTCCGAGAGAATAAGCCTGGAAAACCAACTCCGTCAGGCTCAGAAAATGGAGGCCATCGGCACCCTGGCCGGTGGCATTGCCCATGATTTCAACAATCTCCTTACCCCGATAATCGGCCAGGCAGAACTGCTCCGCATGGAGGCTGCACCGGAGAGCAGGCTACAAAACGGGCTGGATGTTATCCTCCGATCCGCAGAGCGAGCCACACAACTGGTCAGACAGATTCTCTCCTTCAGCCGCCAGCAGAATCAGGAGATGATAGCTATCTCCATCCAGTCCATTATCAAAGAGGCCCTGAAACTGCTCCGTTCCTCTCTCCCTGCCACCATTGCGATCCGTCAGGAGATAGAGATGGACTGCGGGGAAATTATGGCCGACCCCACCCAGATACACCAGCTGATGATGAATCTCTGTACCAACAGTAGCCATGCCATGTCAGAGCATGGGGGTGTATTACAGGTTACTCTCGCCTCCCGCATCCTCCTCGCTCAGGAATGCCGCCATGACCCGATCCTGTCACCGGGGCCCTATGTCTGCCTTGAGATAAGCGATACCGGCTGCGGCATGGAACCTGATATCATGGAACGAATCTTTGAGCCTTATTTCACAACCAAGGAAAAAGATAAGGGGACAGGTCTGGGGCTGTCCGTGGTACATGGTATCGTGGCTGCCCACAAAGGAAATATCAGGGCGGAGAGCAAGCCGGGAAAGGGTTCCAGCTTTCGCGTCCTCCTGCCGATGATCTTGCGGCAGCACACCAAGACCAAGACTAGAGAAGGTCTCCCACCCCTGCCAACCGGCACTGAACATATCCTTGTGGTGGATGATGAACCCCTGGTCGCACAAATAAATGCTGAAATGCTCAACGCGCTCGGGTATCAGGTCACCATGAAAACGAGCAGCATAGAGGCACTGGAACTCTTTCAACTACATGGAGATAAATTTGATCTGGTCATTACTGATCTGACCATGCCGGAGATGACCGGCATGGAGCTGACCAGGGAAATATTGACCATTCGACCGGAGATGCCTGTCATTCTCTGCACAGGCTACAGAGAACTGCTCCAGAAGAAGCATACCCAGGTTCCCGGTATCCGTGAATGTCTGTATAAACCTGTAGCGATGAGGGAAATGGCTGTAGTTATGCGCCGAGTCCTTGACAAGAGAAATACTTACAAAGAACTGCGTTAAGCTCATCCACCTCAATGGGTTTGCTCAGATGCTCATTGAATCCCGCTTTCTTTGTTTGATCTCTATCTTCTTGCATGGCATTTGCGGTAATCGCTATTATTGGAATGGCTTGATTCAGCAGCCTGATCTTTTCAGTTGCCTCAATGCCATCCATAACCGGCATCTTTATATCCATCAGGATCATCTGATATCTATCAGGATGAGCGGTAAACTCGTCCACCGCCTCCTGTCCATTGCTGGTAACTGTAATCCTGATACCGCTCTTTTTCAGCAGCCCTGTAACAATCATCTGATTAATCTTGTTATCTTCAGCCAACAGTATCCTTGACCCGGCAAGGGTTTTACCAGTCCCGCTTATGGTTTCATGTTGCTTTTCAATTTCATGATGTTTTTTACTCATGGGCTGATGTGCCATTTGCAGAGGAATTTCAAAAGAAAACGTCGAGCCGTGGCTTGGTTCAGACTCACAGAATATCCTCCCGTTCATCAATTCAACCAGTTGTTTGGAAATGGCAAGTCCGAGACCTGTGCCGCCATACTTTCTCGTGGTGCTTCCGTCCGCCTGAGTGAAAACCTGGAACAGTTTACCTAGCTCCTCATCACTAATCCCGATGCCGCTGTCCTGTACCGCAAAGAGATACCTGTCCCCCTTGTTTGATATTGCAACCTGGACAAAGCCGTGTTCGGTGAACTTGATACTATTGTTGATGAGATTGATGAGTACTTGTGAAATCCGGAGCGAGTCTCCATGCAGTGCCAATGGCATCTCTTTATTATATACGATGTCGAAATCCAGTCCTTTCTCTTTTGCACTTAATCCCATCAGGGTGGACACCTGCCCAATCAGTTCACCAAGATCAAAATCATTTTCCTCAACCTCCAGCTTACCCGCTTCAATTTTAGATAAATCAAGAATATCATTTATAATGGTAAGAAGGGCATTGGCACTGTAACGGATGTTGCTTAAGTACTGTCTGGATTCATCCGGGCTGGTCGATTCCATGGCCAGATGAACCATACCGATGATACCATTCATAGGTGTCCGGATCTCATGGGACATATTGGAGAGAAACTCTGATTTTGACTCTGTCGCCTTTACTGCCCTTTCCTTCTCTATTGTGAGTTGTTTATTTAATCGTGATAATTTACCGTTCCAATAGAGGCTGGTTATCAGTATAATCAAGGCTGGAAATAATATTTTCCACAGCAGGGAGTAATCTACCCTGTCCCGGTAGGATATATTGCCCCATTCATTGAGCAGGTTCTGCCGGGTTGCATCAGCCACTGATAGTACAGCCTCTTCAAAAATATCATGGAGCAGAGGTTCGTCATTTCTGGTGGCAACCCGAAGTTGATACTCATGGTCAAATTTTCCAGAGATAACCAGAGTGCCTAAATAATTATTCTGTATTTCATAATTTATAACAATAGAGTTATCAATATAGCCAAATATATCACCTTGTTCTACTTTCTCAAGCCCGTCATTGATAGATTGCACTTCAATCAGATTGATATCCGGGTACTTGGCGGTCAGCAGTTCCATCAGATAATAATCTTTTACTACACCCAGTTTTTTCTCCAGTATCTGTTCAAGATTATCAACAAATGGCACCCCGGACTTTGTAGCTACCACCGCTGGTACGGTCACATAAGGTGAGGTAAAATCCAAGTACTCTTCTCTACTTGGAGTCATTGCAGCAAGGGAGAGGATGTCGCATTCCCTGTTCTTTACCCTGGCAAGAGATTCACTCCATGACTCTGTTACAACCAGGGTGATGGGAGTGTCAATACGTTTGCTGAAAATATCCATATAATCGGCAGCAAAGCCGATATGCTGCCCATCCTCAATGCTTTCAAAGGGCAGCCAGTTGGGATCAACACACATTAATATGGTTTTTTTCCTACTCAGATACTCCAGTTGAATAGATGTCAAAGGGAGCGCATTTTCGCGAATACCGGCTGGAGTAAGCCACTTATTTCGTAATGACAGTAACTCGCTTTCAGATATACGTTGCTTTCCTTTTTCAAGAATATCCCGTAAAATTATATTACTATTATTTGTCGCAAGATGTAAATTGAGATTGAACCGTGTATCATCAATCTCAAAGCTGGGGACAATATTGGTCAGGCTAAAGGACGATATCAGATAATTGCCAGTTCCCAGATTGTTAATTACGCCATCCACCTTGCCGAATGAAACCATCTTCAAGGCCGACAAAGAGTTATCGGTGGTAATCAACTCTATTTCAGGGTAAAATTTTCGTAAAAGTTCCTCTTCATAGAAACCTTTTACAACTGCAATCGTCCTGCTTTTAAACTGGTCAAGACTGGTAAATGCCGCACTATCACTCCCCTTACGGGTAAAAAGAACATCCGTTCCATTGATATAAGGAGTGGTATAACTGAGAAACTTTTTTCTCTCCTCTGTCTTAGCAATATTGAGCATCACATCAATTTTATTCTCCCTGATCAAATCAAGAAACTGATCCCAGGTATAACCAGTAGTAAAATTAATGTTCAGGTCTATTTTTTCGCCCAGCAGCCGCATGTAATCAATGGAAAACCCCAATGCTCGGTTATTCCGATTAAAGTTATAGGGCGGCCAGTCTGACTCATTATGGACATTAATAGTTTTATGGGTTTTTAGGTATTCCTGTTCCGCATCTGTTAAATTCAACAGCTCGGTTTTATAGCCAAATATCATAGCATCCAGATCACTATTTATTACTTCTCGGACAAAACCGGCCTGAATAAAACTATCGGCAATGATTTTAATCCTGTGGGGATCTATGCTGCCCACAGGAAATACATTGGGCAGCATAATCTGCTCAATTTGTCGCGCTTCAAACAGGAGAGCCTCTCTGCTCCTGTTCTGGCTGTTATATTTTTCCAGAATAAGATCGACCAGTTCTTCCTGATGGGTTAAGGCATATTCCCAGCCTTTAATGGAGGCATCTTTAAAGTTCTGTACCCGTTGAGGATATTTTTCAACTTCATCACGGGTTGTAAAGAGGTTTAAATCATAATATTTAGAACCATAAACCGTGGGGTCAAATAGAGTGTATGGAATTTTTTTCTGCTCAAGCTCAAAGAGTTCATTGGTGGTGAACACGCTCATGGCATCCACTTTTTTATCTATAAAATCAGCTATATTGAAGGTTGGGGGAATGTTTTCGATATCATCTATAGAGACACCAAACTTTTGCAGCATGGTAAGAAGAGTGATATTGTCTATGGTGTCAGACACACCCATTACCTTCTTGCCTTTGAGCTGAGCAGGAGTGGTAATCTCCTTTTGAGCAACCAGCACCAGGGGGGACTGTTTAAAAAAGGATGCCAGGAGGACAACAGGCTTGCCGCTTAAATACTGGGCAATGATACTGGAGTAGGTGACTCCGTACTGGGCATTGCTCAAGACCTCATCAACAATACTTTCGTTGTTATTGTACTCAAGAAACTCAACCTCAAATCCTGCATCTCTATAAAAACCTTTTTCCTTTGCAGCATAAAAACCCGCAAACTCAAATTGATGTTTCCATTGGAGTTGCAGCTTAATGGCATCCAGAGGCTGCTGTTGGTGTGCGTGAACCAGTGCAAAACAGAGGCATAAGAGAATTACAGATAAGGTATTAATAAATAAAAAATTTTTCAAAGTCACCCCCTGCAAAATTGAAGCATTATGAGACGAGCTATTGACAACTATCGAGGAACCAGGGTACGTCGATCTCCAAGCTCATGCAGGAGCCAGTCAAAACCAAATTTGAGCAGCTCAACCTCGTCGCCTTCAATTCGTCTGCGCTGATCCTTATTCAAACGAAAGAAATTCAAGAGATTATGTTGCTGGGTATAGGCACGAAAGGCATCAATATTATAACAAACCATAAAGGCCAACTGCTGCCTGGGTCCGGCAGTCCCCTCTCCCTGCCAGGGGTTGGTGGCAAAAAAGGCATCCACCTCTGCCCAGAGATCATTCATCAGATTGTAGTCATGTAAACGCTGATTACGCTCCCACTCCCTGATGGTATAGTGATGCTCTTCAAAATGGCCCTTACAGTAAGGATGTGCGGTGTTGAAGTAATGGCTTTTAAGTTGCTTCCTCTTACCAGTTTTTTCTACTGCCCGTTCGAGAGGATAGGTGCGGCAGGCTGAAGGACGGTCGGCATAGACTGAACACCCATCGGTGATGAGAAAGGGGCAGGGATGGTTCTCGCTCTCTGTCATGTTGAGCATTACTGCCGGGAAATAGGGGTGTCCGCCCTGGCCGATCCGGGTATGGCGTTCCAGGAACTGACCTGAATCAATATTCAAATGAACCTTCAAACGTAACAAATCAAAAGGAAAAAGGCGTAACTTTACCTTGTGACAGCAGGCAAGATAACAACTCACCCCGGAATGGCAATGGAACTGAAAATGATCGGTTATGGGCTTACCCTCAGCCTGGACTGCGTCTTTTGCTTCAAACATGGTTGTCACCATAAAAAAAACCGGTATGATGAACGCTCATCATACCGGCATTAAACACTTATTTCGCACTACTGAGAACGTATAATCTATACGTTAATTCAACAGTTTATTCATCTGTTTCAAGTGCCTCTTCTATCGCTTCCTCATAATCAACGAGTTCAAGTATAGCCATGGGTGCTGCATCACCGTATCGATTACCAGTGCGAATGATCCGGGTATAACCGCCCTGACGTTCTGCGTACTGACTACTCAGTTCGTCAAAGAGCTTGGCAACTATCTCATCAGATTGAATATAGGCAAGAGCCTGTCTGCGAGCATGCAAATTACCCCGTTTCCCAAGGGTTATCATCTTGTCAGCCATACGACGTGCTTCTTTCGCCTTGGGCACAGTGGTTACAATCCGTTCATGCTCAAGAAGGGAAGTTACAATATTACGCATCATGGCCTTGCGATGGGATGGGTTTCTATTAAGCTTTCTACCAGCTTTTCTATGTCTCATTTTTCTTTCCTCTTAGTACTGTCTGCTTCACTGTGGATAAAAGACAGGGTATCTTTTTAATAACTGTCGCTCATGATGATCTTCTTGTAAAACTGAGCGGATTAGCTCTCTTCATCCACTTCATCTCGTTCATTGGGCGGGAGCCAACCATCATGGGTCATGCCCAGGGTCAACTCGTGCTGTGAAAGTAATGCCTTAATCTCATTGAGTGACTTACGTCCAAAATTCTTAGTCTTCAACATTTCAGCATCAGTTTTTTGCACTAGCTGGCCAATATACTGAATATTGGCATTTTTCAAACAGTTTGCAGAACGAACCGAGAGTTCCAGATCCTCAACATTCTTATCAAGGAATTCAGGATAATCTACTCCCTCGCCTTCACCTTCAGGTTTCTCTGGAGCGACTGCTTCCTGTTCATTAAAGTTGACAAAGATAGTCATCTGCTCCTTGAGAATCTTAGCTGCATAGGCAAGGGCATTTTCCGGATGTACTGATCCGTCTGTTTCAACTTCAATGGTCAAACGGTCATAATCAGTATGACGACCGACTCGTGATTGACTCACTACATATTGGATACGGAGTATGGGTGAAAAAGCAGCATCAATGGGGATGACACCAATTTCTTGTTCAATACCCTTATGCTCTTCAGCAGGTTGATATCCTTTTCCCCATCTAACCTCTAGCTCGGCCTGAAAGGAGCCGTTTTCTGCTGTTATCTCACAGATGGGTTGGTCAGGGTTCATTACCTCCACATTATCACCGCCGTCTATATCTCCGGCAGTTACCGATCCGGTACCTTCCTTTTTCAGAAATATAGTAGTTGTATGTGGTGTATTGAGCTTGAGTTGTACCTGTTTAAAATTAAGTATTATTTCGGCTACATCTTCATGTACACCGTCAATAGTGGTAAATTCGTGATCTGCACCTTCAATCTTTACCGAGGTAATAGCTGCACCTCTGATGGAAGAGAGTAGAATACGGCGAAGCGAATTACCTATCGTTGATCCAAAACCTTGTTCAAAGGGCTGACAGACAAACTTTCCAAACCTTTCAGTATGGCTGGCCTTGGCTACCTCCAGTCTTTTTGGAGTTACCAGGTCATGCCAGTTCTTATAAAAAGGATTATCATCCTGTATTTCCTGTGCCATGCAAGTGATCCTCTCTTTACTTGGAGTACAACTCTACGATAAGCTGCTCCTGAATCGGCATTGTAATCTCATCCCTGTTGGGCATAGCATTCACTGTACCCTGGAATTTACCCTTATCAAGCTCAAGCCAGCTTGGAACACCACGCCTGGCAACGCCTTCAATATTATCAATGATAAATGCATTCTTACGACTCTTCTCCTTTAGGGTAATCACTTCGCCTGCTTTCACCTGATACGAGGGAATGTTTACCTTATGTCCATTGATCTGGAAATGATTATGGCGCACTAACTGTCTTGCCTGATCTCGAGAACTTGCAAAACCAAGTCGATATATAACATTGTCAAGACGACGCTCAAGCATGGAGAGCAAATTTAAACCGGTAACACCTTTAGCGCAGTCAGCTATTTTAAAATAACGACGGAACTGAGCCTCCAGCATACCGTACATATGTTTTACCTTCTGCTTCTCACGAAGCTGAATGGCATAATCTGAAACCTTACGAAATCGGTTTTGTCCATGTTGTCCAGGTGCATAAGATCTGCGCTCAAACGAACATTTATCCGAATAACAGCGATCTCCCTTTAAAAACAACTTCAGATTTTCACGCCTGCACATCCGACAAGATGCTCCAGTATATCTAGCCACTTAATCCTCCAAATCTTTTATCGGTATCGGTTTTATGCAACGTTCAGAAGGTTCACAATAAATCAACTGGCTGCGACCGTACATAACTTCTAACTTCTTACTTCAAGCAACTCTATTATATATCTTTCATCTGCATTTTTTGCATGATCAAAGAAATTACACTTATACACGCCTGCGCTTGGGCGGCTTACAGCCATTATGAGGTATGGGGGTAATATCAACAATCTTACTCACCTCCAGGTCGGTTCCACTCATGGCGCGCAGGGCTGCCTCACGTCCTGGACCAGGTCCCTTAACACGAATCTCTACCTTTTTCAGGCCATGTTCCTTTGCCTTGGCAACAGCGTCACTAAGGGCATTCTGAGCTGCAAAGGGTGTCGATTTACGGGAACCCTTAAAACCTATTACACCTGAGCTGGACCAGGCAACTACATTACCCTGTCGGTCTGTAATGGTGATCAGTGTATTATTAAAGGTGGAATATATAAAAACTATGCCGTCATGAATATTCTTCTTTTCACGACGCTTTCCTCTAGCACCACTTTTTTTTGCCTTCGCCATGTCTGCTCCCTGTACTTTAACGGTCGTTTACAACGACAGTCTATCAGATATTATTTCTTGCTGAGTACTGCCGCACCACGTCTTGGTCCTTTGCGAGTGCGGGCATTTGTCTTAGTCCGTTGTCCGCGGCAGGGCAATCCCTGACGATGTCTCCTGCCTCGATAGGTGCCAAGATCAACAAGACGCTTGATATCCATGGCTACTTCACGTCGGCGATCACCTTCAACGGTGTATTCAGATTCAATGATCTTGCGGATTCGGGTTACTTCCTCACCACTTAGATCATCGGAACTCATCTGATATGGCAGATCTGCCTTATCAAGAATTTGCCGAGCCGAGGTCAGGCCAATACCGTATATATAGGTAAGAGCGCGATCCATATGTTTGTTTCTTGGTAAATCTACACCTGATAAACGTGCCAAAACTTACTCCTTATATTGTAGCAACTAAGACAGCGATGGATTAACCCTGACGCTGTTTATGCTTTTTATTTTTGCAACTTACACGCACTTTTCCTTTGCGCTTATGCACTCTGCAGTCACTGCACATTTTTTTAACTGATGATCGTACTTTCATCTCAATATCTCCTCTTTCGCCTGCTTCATTTATCGCTTTTTCTTGCCACTACCTTTGGAACGGAAGGTTACCCGACCCCTGGTTAGATCGTAAGGTGATAGTTCTATCGTTACCCGGTCACCGGGAAGGATTTTTATGTAATGCATTCGCATCTTGCCTGAAATATGGGCAAGAACCTTGTGTCCATTATCAAGTTCCACACGGAACATGGCATTGGGTAACGGTTCTACGATAGTTCCCTCTACTTCAATGGCCTCTTCTTTTGCCATAATTACCATCCAATTTTATTTAAAAGGGAAATTTATTATCCCTTTTGGCTGATGCCCATTTTTCAGAGCAAATTATCTATATTATAATATTTTTTTTCTTTTTACAACAGATTTTATATGGTCTTCCAATAAAAAAGGTAGAGGAGAACCGAGGTACAGGGTTTCATACTTCTACCTGACCTGTTCTCTTCCACCTATAAGTGATCAACTTCACCTTCTCTACGACTAAGAACCAAGGGTCCATCAGTTGTCACAGCTACTGAGTGTTCAAAATGGGCTGACTGTTTACTATCTGCGGTAACTATAGTCCAGCCGTCCTTGAGCCCCCTTACCTTGGAGCTTCCACTGTTGACCATCGGTTCAATTGCCAGAACCATACCTTCAACTATTCGTGGTGATGATTTTTTTTCGACAAAATTTGGCACTTCTGGTTCTTCATGAAGACTGGATCCAATTCCATGCCCTGCTAACTTGCGAACAACTGAAAAACCATTTTTCTCTACATGACTCTGAATGGCCCTGGATACATCTGAAATTCTGTTTCCGATCTGCACCTTTTGGATTCCCTGCTCCAGGGATTGCCTTGCTACCGTGAGAAGATTTTTGTCATTCGTCGTAACAGGTGCAACTGGTATGGTTATGGCGGCATCACCATAAAATCCATGGTAACGGATACCAAAATCTACAGAGACTAGGTCTCCTTTGCGTATCCAAACCCTTTTTGAGGGAATTCCATGAACAACCTGTTCATTTATAGATACACATATATTCCCTGGAAATCCAAGGTAGCCTTTAAAGGCAGGGACAGCTCTGTGTTCAAGACTGTATTGCGCTGCCCATTCATCGAGCTGCATGGTAGAGAGTCCTGGTTCGATTCTCTCTTCAAGAAGCTTTAGATAACCGGCCACAATCTGGTTGGCCCGTAACATGATTGCAATCTGCTGCGGACTCTTTATTATGATGGGTTGCTGCTGATTTTTGAACACCCAGCTTAATTTCTACCCTTGATCTTGCCTGCCTTCATAAATCCCTCATAGTTTCGCATGACAAGATGAG
>DAOVTM010000389.1 GCA_030633145.1 Desulfobulbaceae bacterium | reverse complement strand
GGTGACTAAGTCTGCACCTGACTACTCGGTACTGCTCGGTGTGCCTGCAAAGGTGGTTCAGTCACGGCAGCCATGATCAAAAAACGCAAAAAAGCAGCCCTGACCATCTTCAAACTGCTATTTAGCTGCACCCTGATGTTCCTGGTCTATCGCAAGATCCCTCTGGATGATCTGGGCGGGGTGCTGGCCGGGGTGGAGTATCGCTATTTCCTGCCCATTGCGGTGCTGTTGTTCATCAACACCGTGTTGAGTGCCTGGAAATGGCGTTTGTTGTTATTGGCCGACAGGGTAGACATCCCCCTTGCCACCCTTACCATGACCTACCTTATCGGCAGTTTTTACAACCTCTTTCTCCCCTCTTCCATTGGCGGAGACTCCTACCGGATCTATGATGTGGCGCAAAAAAGCCGGGATGGTGTCCGCTCTGCGGCCTCGGTCTTTGCCGACCGTTTTTCCGGTTTTCTCGCCCTGGTTATTCTCAGCCTGTTGTCCTCCATCCTGGTGGCGCGTGAGTTTGATAACCTGATGTTTTTTTTCGGCCCTCTGCTTATCCTGGCAATACTGCTCTGTATCCTCGTTGCCCTGGTCAAACAGCAGCCTGTCCGGCTTTTTTTGCGAATCACCAGGCTGGATCGGTTTGAACTTATCACCGGTTTGGCTGATAAATTTTTTCTTTCCTTTCAATGCTATGGAGCTGACCGCAGGCTGTTGTTCCGGGTGATGCTGATCTCTTTTACCTTCCAGCTCTCAGTTATCTGCGTCGTCTATCTGCTCTCCCTTGCTCTGGGTGCCAGGGTTTCCTTTATTTATTTCAGTGCCTTTGTTCCCCTCATCACCCTGCTGGAGGCTCTGCCCATCTCCATTTACGGCCTGGGACTGCGTGATGCCGGTTATGTGTTTTTCTTTGCCTGGGCTGGAATGAGCGACCTGCAAACCCGGTCACTGGCACTGCTCTTTCTCGGCACTACAGTGGGTTACTCCCTGCTTGGCGGGGTGGTCTATCTGGTACGCATTCTTAGCGCAGATAAAGGGCAAAACGAAAAAAAAGCCACGAAAACCCCCTGAAACTAATGTGCTTATGAAGAACCGCTATCTCCTCAACATCCTGGTTTCCATTGGTGTTTCCCTGCTCCTCCTCGGATTGCTGCTGCACAGTCTCACTGGTTCCGCAGAGCTGGCTATCATCCCGAGGCTGGTGTCGATACTGACCTCTACCTCGCTGCTCTGCATTGGCCTCTACCTGCTCACCGGCTGTACCCAGTCCTGGCTGCGGGCCATGCGCTACCGGGTCATTCTCCGTTCCTCCCTTGCTGACGAGGAGGTACCAGGCCATTTTCACCTCTTCCTCGTCACCCTGGCCAGGAATATGTTTGTGGATATGCTGCCTGCCCGACTGGGAGAACTGAGCTATATTGCCATGCTCAACCGGGGCTTCAAAATTGGGGCTGATGCCTGCCTCTCCTCCCTGGCAATCTCCTTTGTCTTTGACCTGATCGCCCTGGCTCTGCTCTTGCTTGGCCTGATGGGATACCAGTTGCTGTACGCAGATCTGCGTCCCTGGCTGATATCGACTATTATCATTCTGCTGTTGGTCTGCACTGCTATTCTTGTCTTTCTTTTTCCCTTTCTCAGATGGTTCAGCGGACGGCTGTCCGCACTGCATGAACGAGTTTCCCTGCACAATAAATGGCTCAATAAACGGTTGCAACAACTGCTTCAACTGATTGAGGATACAACTGCATCCCTGCAAAAGACCCGTCAGGCGGGAATCACGGGCAAACTACTTGCACTGTCCCTGGGTGTGCGCATAATGAAATACCTGGGCTTGTACCTGCTTTTTCTCGGGGTTGTACTGCCCTCTGCACTGGATATTGAGCGGGAAATATCTTCAGTACTCATTGCCTTGGTCAGTGCTGAGGCAGGTGCCAGTATGCCGGTACCTGCCTTTATGAGTTTCGGTACGTATGAGGCGGGCGGGGTTCTGGCTCTGGTGGCCTTGGGTGCGAGCAAAACAACTTCCGTGCTGGTCATGCTGGCCTTGCATATCTGGAGCCAACTCATTGATTACAGCCTGGGTATCAGCGGGCTGATTCTCTTTATTTTTGTGGTCAGTAAGCGTACTGCCGCATCAAGAGAGGAAAAAAAAGGGAAATTCAGGATACGGTTTGTCCTTGCCGCCCTGCTGCCGATCATCGGCCTGTTGTTCTTTGCCCTGCAGCTGCGGGACATCAAAAAAATGGGTTCCTTCCGACCACCCAAACCAGGCAAGCCGGTCTTAAACTCTGTGCTGCAACGTCCTGATCAGCCCATACTGACTGAACTGCGCGGTTTTGTCATCTGGTCCAGTAACCGTTCCGGCAACCATGATCTGCTGATGCTCACCCTGCCGGAACAGCAGTTGACCCGCTTGACCAGTGATCCCCATACCGAATATTTCCCCCGTATTTCACCAGACGGCAGCAAGGTGGTCTATTGCAGATCACAGGTACCCTGGGTCTCGCAGCGTAATTATTTTGGCTGGGATGTGTATCTCCTTGATCTGGCTTCCGGTGCCAGCTCATTACTGGCAAAAAACGGTAAGACCCCTACCTGGTCGGTTGACGGAAAAAAAGTTTTTTTTCAGCGACAGGGCAATCAGGTGGTGCAATACAGCCTGGCCGATAGAGAGGAATCCATACTCTTTGCAAGCGGCAAAAACATTCTCCAGGATTCCGGCATCATCCTTGAAACACCGGTTCTAAGCCCCAGCCAGCAGTCACTGGCCGTTACTCTGCGCGGCAGGGCCAGGGGAACCTTTATCGGTAACGCAGAGGTACCTTTCAAGCAGATAGGCGGTGGCTGCCAGCTAAACTGGTCTCCGGACGGCACCTTTCTTTATCGTGTAGATCACGGTGGCAGGGGCGGCAACAGTTTTTATCAGACCAACCCACTTACCATGGAGGAAAAACTCTGGTATGATGCACCCGGGGAGTACAGCCACGAGTACTTTCCCAAGCTCGATCCCGCAGGTGAGTACCTGGTTTTTGGAGCCAGTGCTGGCGGGCATGAACACGACACTGCGGACTATGAGATCTTTCTCTGGAAGGTCGGCTCTCCCATGGAGACAACGGCTCGGCTCAGTTTTCATACCGGCAATGATAACTGGCCGGATATTTTTGTATATTAGTCATGCTGCCATAAACTTGCCTGACAAGCGGCATGTAAGAAGGATTTTTTTGAGGAGAAGTACCTTTAGTGGATCGATACATTACCTGCTGAACAGATCAGCGGGCAGATCGAATTTCTCAATCAAATCATTAAGAGCGTACGACAAAATCATCGTTTTCTGGTATCCTTGTTAAATTTTATGGTAACCTCGTTCCCACGCTCCAGCGTGGGAACGCAACTTGGACGCTCCTGCGTCCTATGACAGCCGCTGGAGCGGCACTTCAGGTTCCCACGCCGGAGCGTAGGAACCAGTGGGCCAACCGGATGTAGCCATAAATTATAAAGAGGATACGTTTTCTTCCCATGCGATTTAATGGGATATGATTTTCCAGTTTCAGGATCAAAAAATTTTGGGTGACGGCCTTTACCTGTCACAAACGTGATGTTATATTTTTTCAGCAAGCGTTTTACCTTGCGTAGCTCAAGCGGTTTAGACATGTTGAATTGCTATGCCCAAATCTGAATAGTTTTTACCGGCAAGAATAAACGCAGTCTTTTTCAAAGTTTTTTCTATTTTGACACCTGTCTGTTTTCCTTCCATTTCATTGAAAACCCTCCAGTATCTTCCAGATGCCGGATCAAGTATGGTATCGATAACATCATTTTCAATAGCTGAAATTACATATTCCTGCATGGCATCTTGTAAAAAGCTGAGAGCATCTTTTACATTTTCACCGTGCGAAGACACTGTAAAATCAAGGCATCTGGCAACAACCACATTTTCTTCTTCCGTTAACAGGACATGAAGCGGTGGACTTTTCCTAATATTATCGACGGTTATTGAAATTCGTTTCGCTTTGATTGCTTTCATAATATATTTTGATTAGAGTATTATACTTCACAATTTATCTAAATAATGTATCCTCTTTAAATTGTATGGTCAGCAAGGCAAACGGGTAGGGTGGGAAAGCGTAGCGCATCCCACTGTCAGCTACAATGGTGGGATGCGCCTACGGCTTTCCCACCCTACGGCTACCTGCAT
>DAOVTM010000475.1 GCA_030633145.1 Desulfobulbaceae bacterium | reverse complement strand
GTCTGCTCAACAGTCTCCTGAACTATCTAATGCTGCCGCAAATGTCAAGAATATTCGCTGCTTGTCACCCTTTTCACATAAGAACCTGAGTCCCGGATGCCTGGTCATAAATCTGCGTGAATCTGCGTAATCTGCGGATAATCCTACAACGGCAAAATATGCACCTCCTCCTGCACAGGATGAGTACCCTGCAAAATCTGCCCGGTTCGCCCATCAATTGAGACCGGATCACCAAAGTTAATCTGAAAACCATTAGTCCTGGCATACTGCCGGGTCTCAAAGACCTGCAAATCACGCCAGCCCACCACACAGGTCTTTTCCAGCCGGGTTGCCACCACCGAGGCGTGTGAGGTCTGACCACCCCTGGCAGTAAGCAGCCCGTCAGCCATGGAGATCTCACGTATATCCTCGGGTACCGTATCCTGACGGATGAGGATCAGGACTGCATCGGGTTTTTCCCGTCTAAGGCGGCGGATATTCTCGTCCGTAAAGACGGCCAGCCCGGAAAGGGCAGAGCCGCTTACCCCGATCCCCTTACCCAGATAAGCCTGTTGCAGGATTTCTGATTCCACAAACACCTGAAACTGCTCTTTTTTCTTGATGGTGATCATATCCCTGGTCTGGAGGATGTGCAGGTCTTCCGGCTTGGGACCCTCAAAGGTAAACTCTATCTCCTGAGGGTTCCACTCCTTGGTATAGACCAGATCCCTGGAGATCTCCAGCAGCCGTTCATAAATTTCCGGGAATCTCAGCTCCAGGCTGTCCTCCACGGAACGACCGTCCAATTCAGCCTGTTCCACGGAGACCGGCAGGCTGTTAACCAGGCCGGAGACAATATCCTCGCCCTGGTCACCGGCGGCATAATCCCCCCACAGAGCCACCCGCCGCACCTTGCGATAGGGGTGAGCCGTGAACAAAACCCCGCTACCAGCCTGATCGCTCAGGTTGCCATAGACCATGCTCTGCACCGTGACCGCAGTTCCCCAGTCATCGGAAACCTCCATCAGCTGTCGGAACTGCTTGGCCTTGAGGGTGTTCCACGATTCCAGCACCATCTCCACCGCACCGATGAGCTGCAGCCAGGGATCTTCCGGCGCACTGCATCCCCGGCGGCGCAGGGTGTTCTGATATTCCAGAGCCAGTTCCCGCATCTGTTCAGGCTTGAACTGCCGCTTGAGCCGCACCTTGTAGCGTTGCTTATGGGCGTTCATAAGGGACTGGAAATCCTCACGATCCATACCAAAGGCCATGGCCCAGGACTGGAGAAAACGACGATAATTATCCCAGAGAAAATATTCCAGCTCCGGTTGATTGGCCACCAGTTCTTCTACCAGATCCTCGTTCAACCCCACGTTATGGATAGTAGTCATCATGCCGGGCATGGACATGGCCGAGCCGGAGCGCACCGAAAGCAGGAGCGGCTTTTCCGGCGAGCCAAACACCTTGCCGGTCTCCTCTTCCACCCCGGTTATTGCTCCCCGCACCCGGCGCATGAACTCGTCCCTGGCCTTGCTGTAGCTCTGAATTGCCTGCCAGCAGCGGAAAATCTCGGTGGTGATAATAAAGGCCGGCGGCACTGGTTTGTTATCATTGGCCAGCATCATCAGATTGTATCCCTTATTACCGAGATGAATCAGGTTGCGGGTGCGATGATTGACCTTGGTCAGAGAGGAGATGGTCTGTTCCGGGTTATAGGTCATCAACAAGTCTAGGTTTTGCTCATCCAGGATGTCCTTTTGCGCCTCCAGGGTCTGGATAATATGAATGATGAAATTATCCAGATGCTGCAACCCGAAGGTGGTAGCGATTAGATCACGAAAAAAGGATTCTGAAAGGCGGTGTACTGTGGCCCCTATATCCTCTTCATCCCAGAGGGAGCGGAACTTGGTCAAGAGGTTTTTCTTGCCGATCTGGGGGATAATTGTGGAGAGATTGCTCTGGTGGATATTGGTGTAATAGGCATAAATTACGTCCTTGACTCCCTCGGACAGGCCGCGCATGATGTCCAGGTTCTGGGTGTAGGAAAACCGCTTCATACTTATGGAGGCGTGCAAAAGGCTGGTATAGGTCTCCAAACGGCTGCTGCTGATACCGTCGATGTGCAGGGCGCGCAGATAGAGGCGCAGACATTTATAAATTCGGATAAAGGTGGCCTGGGTGATAAAGCTCAGGTTGATGGACTGGGTCAACCGTTCCAGATAGATATTGGCCAGACTTTCCAGCCGGAAGCCCAGTCCCAGTGCATCAAATTTCCGTTCGGAATAACGGCCATAGACTGAGGGAATATCCACCGCAATATGACGCTTATAGTAGATCTCCTCCTTGGGTTCAAAGACCTCATCACTGAGAATAGTGCTGTTGAGCTGTTCCAGGTTGGTGAGCAGTTTATCCAGACAGCGATAGGTATCACCGCCTTCCAGTACCTCCAGCAGATCCTCCATCTCAGGAAAACCGCTCTGGGCAGCCTGGCTCAGTTGGTTGCGCAGTTCCTGCATTCCCAGATTATACTTGTGGTGGAGCAGCTTGAACATCTTCACAAGCAGC
>DAOVTM010000128.1 GCA_030633145.1 Desulfobulbaceae bacterium | reverse complement strand
GCCTGTTTGATGATATCCATGGTGGCCATGGCAAGACCTGCTCCATTGACCATGGTGCCGACATTGCCGTCCAAACGGATATAGTTGAGGTTATGCTTTTTGGCAGCAACCTCCAGGGGATCATCCTCAGAGTCGTCATAGCTGGCAGCCATTTCCTTATGGCGATATAATGCGTTGGAATCCATCTCCACCTTGGCATCAAGGAGGATGAATTCCCCCTCCCTTGTCAATGCCAGGGGATTGATTTCAGCAAGGAGGATGTCATTTTTCACCACAGCAGTATAGAGTTTAGCAAGCAGGCCGCAAAACGATTTAAAGGCAGTACCAGTCAACCCCAGGCCAAAACCGACCCGACGGAGATGAAAGGGCTGGATACCGGTCAGAGGGTTGATTCGCACTCGGATGATCTTGTCTGGTCTGGTTGCCGCTACCTCTTCAATATTCATCCCTCCCTCAGTAGAGGCGATAATCATCAGCGAGGCCGTAGCCCGATCCGGCAGGATGGAGAGATAGTATTCCCGTTCAATATTCACTCCTTTTTCCAGGAGAATCGTGTTGACCTTAACTCCACTGGAACTGGTCTGGGCAGTGTGCAGGGTCATTCCCAGGATTGCATCTATGGCAGCATTGGCCTCAGCCACATTCTGTGCAACCCGGATGCCGCCACCCTTGCCCCGGCCACCGGCATGTACTTGGGCCTTGACTGCCACTGGAAAACCGAGAGTCCGGGCATGTTCCTCCGCCTCTTCGGCTTCTGTTGCCGGATATCCTTCAGGTACGGGCAGGTCGTATCGGGCAAAGAGTTGTTTGGCCTGGTATTCGTGCAGTTTCATCTTATTATACCTTTTCCTCATACGCCATCAGTGATTTTTCTTGTGCTAATAACGAGATAGTGCGTAAAGGTTTTTTCATCTTGGCTTATACCGTAGAAAAGTGCAGAGAGTCAAACAAAGGCTTGACCCTTTTCCGGCTGTCTGAATTAAGAAAAATGGACATTGCTATTCCGGTATTTTTTGCAATTATTGAAAACGACAGGTCAATTCTTCACGCAAAACCTTCCTGAGCGTACTCTCATTAACAGGCTGTTGTTTCTTATGAAGACTCCCACGAAGGGTTTCATTAATCATAGTTTGATAACCACAACCCGCATTATCAGCCTGTCTTCGAAATTCATCCAAAATATCATTATCCAGGTAGATGGTAATTCGTGTTTTACCTTTTTGAGGAACGACAGCACTTCGCTTTGCATTGGAAAAATCATATTCCTTTTTCATAATTCCTTCTCTCTTTTGGGGTTGCGGTTCGAGCTGAAATCAGACGAATATCCTCACCTCGATACGTATAAACAAGAACAAGAATACGAGATAACGCATCACTCCCTATTGTGATAAATCTTTGTTCCCCATGGACATCGTCGTCTTCAAAGGATAGAGCCATGGGATCAAAAAGAACCGTCTCTGCATCTGAAAACCTGACCTGATGTTTATGGTAGTTTTTTGCCGCCTTTTTACGATCCCATAGAATATTCATATTTAATACTTAACCATACATATTTTATATGTATAAATCAAGTTTGTATTGAGAGATAACATTCCCGTCCTTGCCCTTGGCATGTGTTCCTGAGCCTTTATCCCTCAGGATACCCCATCTTCTTCAAATCCTCGGTAATCTCATCCAGGCAGGTCGGATCATCAATAGTAGAGGGCATCCGGTACTCCTTACCCACTGCAATGGAGCGCATAGTGCCGCGCAGGATCTTGCCGGATCTGGTCTTGGGCAAGCGGGACACCACCGCAGTCTCCCGGTAACAGGCAATAGGGCCGATCTTGCCCCGGATCATCTGTACCAGTTCGATTTTCAGCTCTTCCTCGTCACATTCAACTCCCGACTTGAGTACCACCAGCCCCAGGGGTTGTTGTCCCTTGAGGGAGTCATGGGTGCCGAAAACCGCACATTCCGCTACATGGATGTGAGTGGCAATGACCTCTTCCATGGCCCCGGTGGAGAGCCGGTGTCCTGCGATATTGATCACATCGTCAATGCGGCCCATGACAAAGACATAGCCGTCCTCATCAATATAGCCGCCATCACTGGTCTCGTAATAGCCGGGAAAGGTGGACATATAGGAGGAGACAAAGCGGTCGTCATTACGCCACAGGGTCACCAGGGTTCCAGGAGGCAAAGGCAGTTTGACCACGATGTTGCCCTCCTGATTTGGGCCCAGTTCCTTGCCCGCATCATCAACAACCCGCACATCATAACCGGGAACCGGTTTGGTCGGGGAGCCGGGTTTAACCGGAAACTGCTCAATTCCCATCGGGTTGCCGACAATAGCCCAGGCAGTTTCGGTCTGCCACCAGTGGTCGATCACCGGGACATTGAGCAGTTTTTTGGCCCAGTGATAGGTGTCAGGATCCAACCGTTCACCGGCCAGGAACAAGGCTTCATAATCGGAGAGGTCGTACTGTTTGAGAAGGGTTCCATCCGGATCTTCCTTTTTAATAGCCCGAAAGGCGGTGGGCGCAGTGAACATCACCTTGACCTTATGCTGGGAGATGACCCGCCAGAAGGCACCTGCATCCGGGGTACCGATGGGCTTGCCCTCATAGACCACAGTGGTGCAGCCGTACAACAACGGCGCATAGACAATATAGGAGTGACCAACCACCCAGCCCACATCCGAGGCCGCCCAATAGACATCACCAGGCTCTACGTTATAGATATTCTTCATGGTCCAGTTCAGAGCCACGGCATGACCGCCGTTATCCCGCATCACTCCCTTGGGCATTCCGGTGGTGCCGGAGGTATAAAGAATATAAAGCGGATCAGTCGCAGCCACCACCACACAGTCGGCTGGCTGCGCATCTTCAGTTATCTGCTGCCAGTCCAGATCACCTACCCGATTCAGGTCAGCGGTGACAAATTCACGCTGAAAGACAATGGTCTTTTCCGGCTTATGGTCGGACTGGTCAATGGCCGAATCAATCAGAGGTTTATATGCCAGGGTCTTCTTGCCCTCAATGGCTCCGGAGGCGCAGATGATCATCTTTGGCCGGGCGTGATCGATACGGATGGCCAGCTCATTGGCGGCAAATCCGCCAAATACCACAGAATGTACCACCCCGAGTCTGGCACAGGCCAGCATGGCCACCAGAGCCTCCGGGATCATGGGCATGTAAATGATGACGGTATCGCCTTTTTCTGCACCCTGAGCCTTGATAGCTCCGGCCAGGGCTGCCACCTGATCCCGCAATTGGCTGTAGGTAATCTTGCGCACGGTATCGGTGACTGGTGAGTCATAGATGATGGCATCCTGGTCACCGCACCCGTTTTCTACATGGCGGTCAACGGCGTTATAGCAGGTGTTCATCTCCGCACCCTTGAACCAGCGATAGAAAGGAGGCTTGGAGCTGTCCAGTACCGTATCCCATTTTTTATACCAGTCAATGGACTGGGCAGCCTCGGCCCAGAATTCTTCGGGATTTTCTATGCTCTTGTCAAATAATTTCTGGTAAGTGGCCATCATGTTCTCCTGTGTGGTCGTTGTGGTATGTTTCGATGAAACCTTGTTTTATCCGCTGATTACACAGATTCATGCAGATTAAATATCAAATGGATGTCAATATTTTACTGTACCGGAAATGATCAGGCTGGTCAACAGTTCATCAGTACTCTGTTTTTAAAACAACTTGCCTGTTGAGAATTGAGCAACTATAATGAAACGGTACTGTATTTTACCAACTTCAGCGGATATGATAATCTATTTTGTATTAAATAATACATAAGGAGGACACTGTGAAAGATAGTATTTCGGGACGCGTTAAACGGGTAATCAGCGGTGCTGTAAATGGTCTGGTTGATGCTGTGGAAAACGCAGCTCCAGAGGCAATAATGGAAGAGGCTGTCCGTGAAGTTGAAGGTGTGATTGAGGAGGTGAGAACAGAACTGGGCAAAGTGATTGCCGATAAGCATCTTGCCAACAAGAGACTCCTCCAGGCCAGCAAGAAGCTGGAAGAGCTTGCGGATAAAATCAATCTGGCGGTCAAAGAGAACCGTGATGATCTGGCAGAGGCAGCTATTTCCCGCCAGCTCGATATTGAGGCTCAACTGCCGATCCTTGAAGAGCGAATCAATGAACTTGGTGGTCAGGAAAAGAAGCTGGAAGGATATATTGGCGCACTCCAGGGCAAACGGAGAGAAATGCAGGAGGACTTGCGCCTGTTCCGTGCAAGTCGGTCTTCTCTACAGGATGGAACTGGTTCTGGAGATCAACCCGCTGCTGTTTCAGCCGTGAAGCATGAAAACAGAATAGATCGCGCTGATGCCGCCTTTGAACGGGTGCTTGGGAAGGCGGCCAGCTCCCCTCCATCAAACAGCAATGATCGTGAAACAGCGGCCAAGCTTGCTGAACTTGATGATCTGTCGAGAAAGAACAGGATCAGTGAACGACTGGCAGCGTTGAAAAGTGACAACAAAATGTGAAAACAGAATGTGAAACAGGGCAGGAATTATGCTTATTTTTTTAACCGCAACCCCAAATATGGTCTATACCGTGGCCTTGGCAGTGATGCTCTTAATAGTACTGCTTGAAGTTGTTTCGGTGGCATTGGGTGCTGGATTATCAGATCTGGTTGACTCACTCATCCCAGAGTTTGACGCAGATTTAGACGTGGAAGCGGATGCGGATTTTGATGCTCTGGATGCTTCGCCAACAGCACTGGACAGGGTCTTGAACTGGTTCAGAATCGGCGAGGTACCGGTGTTGATGCTGTTTGTGGTCGCCCTTTCCGTTTTCGGTCTTTTCGGCCTTACCCTGCAATCGGTGGCTCAGGCCGTGACAGGAAAACTGCTGCCGCCCGTTCTGACCATTATCCCGGTATGCATTATTTCAATGCCGGTTATACGGGTATTGGCTGGCTTAATGGGAAAATATATGCCCAAGGATGAAACATACATTGCCTCGGAAAAATCCCTCATGGGCAGAGTGGCAACAATCACTGCTGGTACAGCATCCCCTGGCAGCCCCACCCAGGCAAAGGTCAGGGATGAGTTTAAGCAAACCCACTATATCATGGTGGAGCCTGATATTTCAGATACCAGTTTTTCCATTGGTGATAAGGTGATTCTTGTCAATCAGGCAGGTACTGTTTATCAGGTAATTGACGGGAAAAATAAAGCCTTCTCAGACAATTAATCACAACTCAACTCTACTCGAAGGAGAAACACAGATGGGAGCTTTAACACAGATTTTGATTTATGCGGGTGTCATTGTCGGAGCATTGGTTGGGCTGGGATTTATCTTGGCTCGGCTTTATAAAAAATCAACCAAGGAGATCGCCTTTGTCAGAACCGGTTTCCGTGGAGAGTTGGTTATCGTCAATGGCGGTGCAATAGTATTGCCTATTTTGCACGATGTGATCCCGGTGAATATGAATACCCTGCGCCTGGAAGTGGAGCGCAATAATGACGAGGCACTCATCACTAAAGATCGGATGCGGGTGGATGTGGCGGTGGAGTTCTATGTACGGGTAAAGGCTCTCAGGGAATCCATTGCCAATGCAGCCCAGACTCTGGGCTATAAAACCATGGAACCTGATCAACTTAAAACCCTTGTGGAGGGGAAATTCGTTGATGCCCTCAGGGCAGTGGCCGCAGAGATGTCCATGAAAGAACTCCATGAAATGCGGGTTGATTTTGTCAACAAGGTGCAGCTATCGGTCAGTGAAGACCTACTCAAAAACGGTCTTGAGCTGGAATCTGTTTCCCTGACCGGTCTTGACCAGACCAGCAGGGAGCATTTTAATCCAGATAACGCCTTTGATGCCGAAGGGTTGACCAGGTTGACCGAGGAGATAGAGGGGCGGCGCAAGGCTCGCAACGCAATTGAACAGGACACAAAAATTGCCATTCAAAATAAAGATTTGGAAACGGAGAAGAAAAGTCTTGAAATAAAACGGGAATCTGAATACGCACGCATGGAACAGGAGCGGGAAGTGGAGATCCGCAGAGCCAGCCAGACCACAGAAATTGCCCAGGAAAAGGCAGTGAAGCAGCGAGAGGCTGACCAGGCCCATATTGAGGCAAAGAAGCAAGTTGACCTTTCCAGAATTACTGCGGAGCGGGAAGTTGAACAACAGGCCATTGAAAAAGAGAAGCTACTTCAGGAAAAAGACATTGAGAAGAGTAAAACTGTTGATATTGCGGAGCAAAACAAGGCCATTGCCATAGCTGAAAAATCAAAGGAGAAGTCTGTTGCCCAGGCTGAAGCCGATAAGGCGCGGGCTACTGCCGTAAAGGAAGAAGAAAACGTTATTACGGTTCGGGAAACCCAGAAGGCGGAACGAGTAAAAGCCGTTGAACTGGTGGAAGCACGGCAGCAGGCAGAGCGGGAAGCCATTGCCATTGAGGTAGCAGCGCAGGCAGAAAAAAATGCTGCCCAGGATCAGGCAGAAGCCGTGAAGATTACCGCTGCTGCAGAGGCAGAGAAAGAGCGGATTGAGGCAAAGGGTATGGCAGATGCGGAAATTCTGCAGGTGGAAGCAGCTGAAAAACGATATGCTGTTGACGCTGCGGGTGAACTTGCCCTGAATGAGGCGCGCAATATCCTCTCCGATGAACAGATAAAAATGCAGGTCAAGCAGGAGCTTATCAAAGGGTTGCCGGATATTATCCGTGAAAGCGTCAAGCCCATGGAGCAGATTGAGGGCATCAAGATTTTTCAGATTGACGGCCTGAGCGGAAACAGCGGTAGCAGCGGTGGCGAAGGAAAGGGTGGGGGAAGCGGAAACCTTGCCGACCAGATGGTCAACAGTGCGCTCAGGTATCGTGGTCAGGCTCCTCTTGTTGATTCTCTGCTCTCGGAGATTGGTCTGAAGGGGGGTGATATTAACGGGCTGCAGGGTCTGACACCGGGTGATGATGCTCCTTTAGAGTAATGCTTACGGCTACCAACTTTAGATGAGACCGCTGGAGCGGTCATTCAAGGTTCCCACGCAGGAGCGTGGGAACGAGAGAGCGACAAAAGTTATTTATTTGAAATTGTGACTTGTCTCGCCTTAAGTTGGTAGCCGAATTTTACAAACGAAAATGCACCAAAATTGTCGTGGCTTAAGTTGGTAGCCATCTCTTTGGAACAAAAGAGCGGTCAAAAAGAATAACGCAACGAAACCTCCCATCCGAGATTACTATTTATTCTGGAAGTAGCGACCAACTCCAGCTGGTTAGTGATTGATGCGTTCAGAGACAACAGCAGGGAAAAATTTTCCCTGTTTTGATATTTAAAACGGCCATCTTCCGCATTTATTGCCTCCAGTAGCAGTGGATCAATCTCTGGAACTGTCAGGTTGCTGGCTAACCGTTTTTTGAGGGTAAAGCGGGTCAGGGATATACCGGCCATCGGGGTCAGGAAATCAGTTCGCCAGCCCACTGCAGCCAGCAATTCTTCATTTCTCCAGGTAAAAGAGGCTGTTCTTGCCTCGGGATCGTGTTCGACCCTGCTGTTGAAAACTTTTTCCTCATGCTCCCCTCCACTGGCCAGAGAGTGATCATAACTGAGCCGTAGAAAGAGACCCTTTTGTTTTTCCCGGTACATTTCAAGTGCGAGCTGGCCCCCCCAGAACGGAACCGTTTCAGTTTGCCACCATTCAGAAAATCCACTTTGCAGATTAGCAGCGGAAAATTCCCCTTGACTCATACCAAGATGGACAGCCGGTGCAAGATGGAACCAACCAAAATCAAGCAGGTTCCAGTGCAGAGTTGTATGGAATCGCTTCTCCTGCCAATCAATTTTCCATGGGTCGTTGTTGGAGGGAATGTACCGGTTCAGAGGGCTGAAGGTGCAGGTTTCCTCAAGATCGTCATAAGCAAAAACACGACCGGTAAAGGTGATTTCCAAACGATCCCGTAGTGAAAAATTGGGGCTGTCAGGTTGTTCCTGGGCAAAGACTGGAGGCACGGTAAAAAAGAGGAACACCAGTATCATGATAACACTGGTAGGCCAGGAGACAGGAGCAGTTGCATGGGAATCACACCTGCATTCAGTTTTTTCTGTCTCAGGCATTATCTTACTCATTATTCATCAGCAAGGTACTCAGGTACCGCTCCCCGGTATCGGGCAGCATGACCACGATCTGCTTGCCGTCATTTTCCGGCAGGATCCCAAGCTGGAGAGCCGCTGCCACTGCCGCACCCGACGAGATACCGCATAAGATGCCTTCCTTTCTGGCCATCTTTCGGCTGGTATCCAGGGCCTCATCATTACTGACCTGGACAACCTGATCAATCAGGGTCTGCTCAAGTATAGCCGGAATAAACCCGGCACCAATGCCCTGTATCTTATGGGGGCCGGGGGTGCCGCCGGAGAGTACTGGTGAGTCTGACGGTTCCACCGCTACCAGCTGAATATCAGGATTCTGTTCTTTCAAAAATCTGCCCGCACCGGTGATGGTCCCGCCGGTTCCTACCCCTGCAACGAAAATATCCACCTTGCCGTTGCTCTTCTCCCATATCTCCGGGCCAGTGGTTTTTGCATGAGCCGCCGGATTGGCTGGATTCTCAAACTGATTGGGCATCCAGGCCGGACTGTTCTCTTCCAGCAGCTCTTTGGCTCGCTCAATGGATCCCAGCATTCCAGCCTTTCCTGGAGTAAGTACCAGTTCTGCTCCCAGGTAAGCAAGCAATTTTCTCCGTTCCACACTCATGGTGTCCGGCATGGTCAGTACCAGTCGATAGCCTCTGGCAGCGCAGACAAAGGCCAGGCCGATGCCGGTATTACCCGAGGTTGGCTCGATGACGGTGGTGCTTTTGTGGATCAGCCCATCTGCTTCGGCAACATCGATCATGGAGGTGGCGATGCGGTCTTTAACACTGCCCAGTGGGTTGGCTGATTCCAGCTTGCCCACGATCATCCCGCCGCAGTCCTTTCCTATTTTGTTCAGTCGAATAAGGGGAGTGTTGCCTACGCTTTGGGCCAGGCTGTCAAATATAGTCATGATATTTCTCTCAAATAGATTTCTTTTCCGTGTTGATTGGGGGCAGGCACAGATTATTGAGTAGCTGATATTCACCACACTCAGCAAGCAACCTTTCAATAAGAAATGGGTGATAGCACGGACGTAATATCTGCTCGATAAGAGATCATACTCTATGATAATTTTAAATACTATGCCATTGTAAAGCAGTTCATGCAGACCTCGTAAACTGAAACTGAAAAGCTGATTTTTATTGGACATGTAACTTTACCTGGGAACCAGTAAAATAGATAGAATGGGAGGTTGTCGAGCCAGCGGCACACCGGCGAGTTGATTGGATGCTTATCAACGCTGATTCGTATCGTCTTAAAATTTTATGGTAATCTTGGAGAGCCTCGTACCCATGCTCCAGGTAAGCGAGTCTGCGAGACTCCGTCTGTCTTGATCAATCGCTGGAGCAGCACTTACAGTACCCCCGCAGGCGGGAGATAGACGACGCCAAGATATAATTAGTACACTCTTAGTCCGTTAAATTTGTTCATTTTTCAGCGTGCATTTACAGGCTACCAACTTTAGCCGTGACATTTCTTCACTCCCTCTCGTTCCCACGCTCCAGCGTGGGAACGGAAACTGGACGCTCCAGCGTCTCGCATCGACAG
>DAOVTM010000265.1 GCA_030633145.1 Desulfobulbaceae bacterium | reverse complement strand
GGTAGTTGTTAGATAAAATATTCAAAGTAGCTGATCAGATGCCATTAAAAAATAAAATGGACATCCAATGTGACAGGTTTAATGTACTCTTTAAATGAACCTCCGGAATTAATATCTCAATGACCAGTAGTAACGAGGATTAAAAAAGCGGCTTCATCTTTCAGGCTATAAAAAAGGTTTTGGGTACTTTTTTTGAGCATGTGGATAAGTACGCAAAAAACACTCGAAAAAAGAATGTTATTTGGAGCTTGACTTTCTTATGACAGGGTGGGAAAGCCGGTTACCCGATTAACCTTAAATTGTAAAGAGGATACTATTTGGTCTTGAATTGTATCGCAATGTCGAAGTTATCTGCTATGCAGGCAAGATGCTTTCAAGTTTGAGGAAAGGGAGTTGTCGAAGAGAAAATGGTGGTAATGTTCCGGCTTGACCAATTGCTCGCCGACATGTCTTCCTACTTTTTGTAGTTTGTCAATACTGTCTATGGCTGTCAGCTGATTGACCACTTTGATATCAACGTCACCAATGCCGGCTTTGTTCAGGTAATCCTGCGTTGTTTCAAAGTCATAACGAAGATAGGTGAACAGTTTAGGGGAGATGGGTCCTGAGCTGTTGATAAGATCACCGATTTCATAGTCCAGTTTATGGCCGAGCAGGCAGCGTCCGAAGATACGACAGAGGGTATCCTGTTCATTGAGAGCGGCATAGAGGAGATTGCCCGGTATGGACTTGGCGTTATCAATCAACCCCTTGCCAAATGGGTTGGCGAAGATTTCCTGATCCGGACTGTTCCCATTCCCCACAGATACTATGAACATATCCTTTTCACCGGATTTCCAGTTGATATTATAGGGTTCAACTGTTGCCTGTAAAAAGGCGAGAAATGACGGATTATTATAGGAGCTGATTGCCCCGTCCTCAAAAAAATAGTCCCGCTTGCCCAAGGTAATCTTTTCCGGTGGAAAAAAAGTAGGTGCTGCTGTACTGGCTCGTATTAACTGCCAGAGAGGGATCTCAAGATTGCAGTCGTCGTTATCGCGATTGTTAAAAAGAGCAAAGGGGTTATTGGTGATTGGCCAGTGAGAATCAGTGGAAGAGTTTCGCATGATCAGCATTAACAGGGTGTTTAACTTCTCCGTACCCAGGGTTGCATCTTGGCCAAAAAAATCTTGCAGGCTTTGGGTGAAATTGGCACTGTCGAACTTGGCGCGCCAGCGAAGCCAGAGGGAGTTTTTGCGAAACATCAGGGGACCCATGTCTTCAAACTGAGTCCGGATCTCCCTGACCGGCAGACCCCAGGAGAGGAGGCTGGCGATTATTGCTCCGATGCTTGTTCCTGCTATAAAATCAAAATAATCCGACAGAACAAAAGAATCGTCTTTATTCAATTCTCTGCGCAGCATTGTTTCAATATGTTCGATAATTTCTATGGTAATGAAACCGCGGGTGCCGCCCCCGTCCAGGGTCAGTATTTTCTTTGGCCCTGTTGAGGTTATGATTTTTTTAACTTTTTCGTTCATAGTTCCTATCTCTAGCAGGCAACCTTCTGCCTGACAGGCCATAAGAGATAAGTGGAGTCTGGATGGTACTCCTTGTAACTGACACCCGTAATTTTAATGAAAACAGAAGAGGTTGTTGGCGTTCGTCCAGAGCCATGTGGGGCAGGAGGAAAAATGGAGCGGTACAGCTCAATAAATGAGAGGCTCTCACCAGCGAGCAGGCGGGATCTGACCGGAGCAAAAATATCACAGGGGCGAGGTTCGCTTTTGGTTATAATGTTATATAACAGTCTGCTCTCTTGAGAAATGACTCCATTCTTGAGCAGGTGGAACACCTTGCTGCTCAGGTGGATTGCGTTTGGTTTTCCGGTTGATTCCAGCCTGGAGGCATTATCTACTGCCTCTCCAATCCCGGTAATGATCTTGCGGGCGGAGGTGCCGATGGGTCCTATGATGGCTCGGCCAGCCTCAACACCAGCCCGGTAGGACAGGGACTGTTGTTCTCTTTCCAGCAGTCGGGGTACCTTTTGTTCCAGATCCACTGGATGATTTCCCTGGATAAGTTGGCTCAGTTCATTGAAGATGGTACTGAGCATGAGTACCACGATCATAATCCGTTCCTGAAAACTGATCTGGTTAGGATGCTGATCAGTTCGGTCAAAGAGATAGACATGTTCTATGAGAATAGCATCACCGATATAGTTGTCAAGGCGACATTGAAAATGATGCGCCACCTGAACCATGATTCTCCGACCGGCGTTGGTGAGGAAAAAGTACTCAGCCCCATTATAATATTCACGGACTTTAGTGGAACCAACCATGTCGAGAAAGGTATAGACTCCCTCTTTGATTTCGGTTGGTTCCATGTTAAGCTGTTCTTCAGTGACACCTCCGACTGCACGCAGGTAGGCTCGCTGCCGATCCAACTCTTCTTCCTTTTGATTGAGTGCTATTTCCTTCTTGTTTAGATCCTGTGCCGTCTTTCTGAGTGAGCGTTCCTTGTGCCACAGTAACTCGGAACCCTGTTTGACCGACAGGCAGTAGAGGATCGCCAAAGAACCGTCTTCAATGGATTTGATCAGGATGTCAAGTTTTTCACTTAACTCCTGCTCCCTGACGAAAGTACCGTTCTCCACATGAACCAGGTCATTGTCAGCAGTGTTAATGACCAGCAGGCCGCAATCAGGAATAAGTACCCCGAGAAAGTTTTTGGCATCAAAGGAGCGGACAATGCTCAGGGTGGTCATCAGCTTTTCTGCTGGTTCTGAGAATTCAGAGCCATTATAGGAATACGTCTTCAGGTGGAGAAATTCACTGGTTGACACTTGAACTTGCTCCGCAATATCGGGAACGATCAGGACGTTAATGCCTGTTTTGTAAAAGGCGGCGTAGCTCCGTAAAATATGAGGGATAATCCCTTCTGTTTCTTTTTTGTGTCCCTGCTCGTCAACGGTGTGCAGCAGGATTGGGGAGAGTTTTTTTACCCGGATAATCATTGTGCCGAAATAGCGGAGGGCAAACCCCTGTAATCCTTTTCCATCAACATGACCGATAACCGCCCGATCCCATTCACTGGTTGGCAGGAATGATTTGTGGCTGGCATCGGAGCCATACACAATTGCAGCGGATTTGGCATCAAACAGTTTTAGTGCCTGTTGGAGCAGCAAGCGGATATAGTTCTTGCGGCCTGATGGTTTCAGGGATTCTACCCCTTCAAGATGAGGAGAAGTCTGCTGTGAGCTGTTACTCAAGGAACCATCCTGTGCAAGCCGACAACGATCATTGAGAAGTTTTCCTATAGTCACCCATAGTCATCTCGGCAAATTCACGAATATACGGTTTCTGAGAATGTTTGATCTCCTCAGGGCTGGTAAAGGCATCCACCTCACCCTTGTTGAGCAGGACAATCTGATCAGCGAGGTCAAACACCTTGGGGATGTCATGACTGACAATAACTGCGGTATATCCCAGTCGTGCCTGGGTACGTTCAAATAGCTGATAGATCTCCCTGGACATGACCGGATCAAGGCCGGTGGTGGGTTCGTCATAGAGAACAAACTCAGGGTCGAGCTGCAGGGCCCGAGCCAGGCCGACCCGTTTTTTCATGCCCCCGCTGAGCTGGGCAGGGAATTTTTGCTCGTGACCGGTGAGGTCAAGCTGATCCAGGGTGTTGAGTACCTTTTCCTTGATCTCCTTTTCAGTAAGTTTGGTGCGTTCCCGCAGGGGGAGGGCGATATTCTCAAACACGGAAAGGGAGTCAAATAGAGCCGAACCCTGGAAGAGGACTCCGAAGCGGGTGCGCATGGCCCGCAATTTTCGTCCGTACAGGTTGGTTACGTCCTGTCCATCCACCAGCACCTGGCCGCTGTCCGCCCTGAGCAGACCCAAAATAAGTTTAAGGGTTACGCTCTTGCCCTGGCCGCTGCCTCCGGCAATGACCGTGGTCTTACCTCTGGGAACCTTGAAGCTGATGGAGTGCAGTACCCTGTGTCGATGCCCAGGATCGCCAAAAGACTTTTCAACATCGATGAACTGGATGGCGGGCTGCGCTGAAGTCGCGCTCTTTTCTTGGGTTTGCATCACAGGAGTACCGCAGTAAGAAGGTAATCAACGATCAGCACCGAAATGGAGGACATGACCACGGCTTGGGTAGTCACCTTACTGACACTTTCAGCACCAAATCCGACCCCTCGGATCTGGAGGACAAAATAACCCCGACCGCAACTTATCCAAACCAGGAGCAGAGCAAAGACAAAGGATTTAATGATCCCTATCTGGATGTCATGGTTGGTCACACTGAGCATCATGCCGTTGAAAAAGGCCCCGGAACTGACTCCCATCAGTTTGACCCCGGACAGGTAGCCGCCATAAATACCCACCACGTCAAACATCGCTGTGAGCAGGGGAACCGAAATCAGGGTTGCCAGCACCTTGGGGGATATCAGGTAACGGAAGGGATCAATGGCCATGCACTCCAGGGCATCAATCTGTTCGGAGATGCGCATGATGCCGATTTCCGCACACATAGCTGAACCGACCCGGCCTGTAACCATCAAAGCGGTCAGGATAGGACCCAATTCCATGATCAGGGTCAGGGAAACAGCCGAGCCGAGCATTCCCTCAGCACCGAATTTATGGAGCGAATAATAGCCCTGCAGCCCCAGCACCATACCGGAGGCGAGAGCAGTGAAGAAGATTACCGCAATGGAACCGGCTCCGATAAAACGCAGTTGTTTGAGGACTTCTCGACCTCGAAACGGTTGCCGGAATATGCCTGCCAAAGCATTCATCAGGAAAATCCCCATCCGTCCCAGGTCGGTGAGCAGGTAGAGGAACCGGTTGCCGAGGCTGGCAAAAGGTTGTAGTAAAGTAGTATTTTCAGTTTGTTGCACGTTGTATAGATATGTTTGAAGGATTGTTGGTGTAGCCTGTCTCTGTTTATGTACCATATCTGGAAAAATGTTCCATAAAAAAGGGGTAGTTAGGGGAGAAATTGTTAGTTAGTGCCTGTTCGTAAGCCTGGAAAAAAAAAAAAAAGGTTGGAAATATTAATTGTTGAGTACATGTTGTTCTGGTTTTAAATTTGCATGCTTAATAAGAGGGGTTGCTGCAGGCTACATTTTATTTTCTTTGCAAACCCTGTGACCTTCTGTGGAAGTAGTCGAAGTTGATCGGTAAAACAGGAATTAGTCGAGGAAAACTTCAGGACTGTCGCTGTGTTCTATAAGGCAGTCAAGAATACGACACCATTACCGGCTTCTTGTTTTATCGCTCTTATTTTATTTTGTTTGATATTGTCTGTTGATGTTTTTTTCTATGCTTTCTACTGAGGAGATAACCATGCATCGTCTTTACCCTGGAATAATAGTAAGTTGTTTTTTTCTTGCGATAGTTGCTTTATGGATGACACCGTTGAACAGTGTTTTGGCGAAGGATAATGACAATGTTTTGGCGATGAAGGACAATGACTTGAGGAGAAAATTGGAAGCATGCCCTGATAATGATAATGAATGCGAAAAAGTAGTAGAGGCACAATACAATAGAGAAAAAGGTTCGTCCACAAATACAGATAAAATGACCATCAGTAGTTTTCAATTTGCACCGGCAATTGGCTTGGAGATATTTAATGAGAAATATATTGAAGAAGCAGAGGTTTATGGTAAGTGTAACACTGTGCGGATCACAGACTCGTATGATAACCGGGCATCCCTCTGGATGATGGGACAATATGTCTGGCAGGACATTTTTTCTAGAGACAAAAAAACAGGACTAACTAGGTTATTTGGCGCAGGCACAACGTTTGCCATAGGTCCTTTTGCTGCTGTGAGAGCAG